>SXUH01000080.1 GCA_005791855.1 Bdellovibrionales bacterium | reverse complement strand
GTGCCGGTGACTCCGAAGCTCATCGCCGACCTCTCCCAGAAGTACTTCCGAGGCGACTTCAACCTCGGGCTGCAGCGGCTCGTGTTCCTCCTCATGCGCGGAGACACCGCCGAGAGCGAGGCGGTGGTCAAGGAGCTCATCCTCTCCTGCGTGGAGCGCTCCTCTCCGAAGGGCACGATCAAGAAGCTCGACGCGATCGGCGACATGCTGAAGATCCTCAAGCAGAGTAACCAGCTGGAGATCTACCGGAACTACTGCCAGATCTACCACGGCGGGATCGCCGAGAAGAAGGACTACAAGCGCCTCGTGGAGATGGTGATCTACTTCGACGACTTCAAGTTCCAGTCACTCCTCCTGAGCCTCCTGGACAAGCTCGGGCTCAAGGAGGACGCGGCCGCCTACAGTAAGATCGTCAAGGCGAACCGGAGCTACGACTTCGTCTACTTCGACAAGTACTTCAGCCACCTGAAGAACTACTTCGTGAGCCCGAACGTCCGGGTGGTGAAGGAGGCCCCGGCCGAATACGCGTCGGACCTCCGGATCGAGCTCGCGGAGGCCCTGAACCAGACGCTCTTCTCGTCGGAGCCGAGCCCCGAGCGGGACGACGACGAAACCGTGTACAAGAATCTCCTCAAGCACCAGGGGTACACCGGGGCCCAGCTCGTCGACCTCGCCGTGAGTTTCCTCCAGGCCGAGATGCCCCGGGTTGCGCTCTACGCGGCCGACCTCGCCGCCGCCGCCGCGCAGACCACGGAGGCGTCCCTGAAGGCGACCTACCTCCAGTTCACCTGCCTCCTGGGCCTCGGAGACTACCGGCGGGCCCTGGACCTCACCTTCCAGGCGCTCGAGAAGGCGCAGACCGAGGACGACATCCTGTCGTTCCTCTACGGCCAGGCCGAGGCCTACCTGCGGCTGGGGCACCGGGAGCCGGCGCGCCAGGTCCTGCGGAAGATCCTCTCCATCGACGACAAGTACCGACTCGCGAAAGAAAGGCTCGATAAACTCAATGAAATTTAAAGGTGTGATCGGCGCATTCATCTTCATCCTGCTCGCGAGCTCGCTCGCCTTCGTGGTCTTCATCCAGACCAGGACCTTCGGCTCGCTCTTCACGAAGGTCATCACGGACCTGAGTCAGAAACGGGCCCAGACCAAGGTCGGCATCAAGAACATCTCCATCAGCCTCTTCCCGCCGGGGATCGAGTTCTGGAAGGTCTCGGTCTCGAAGAAGCTTTCGGAGACCGAAGCCTTCGAGGCCCAGCTCGGGAAGGTCGGGTTCTACGTCAGCCTCATCGAGATCGAAGAGAAGCGGCTCACCTTCGGGGAGATCTCCGTCTCCGACTCGGAGATCCGCTACGTCTTCCCGAAGAAGGACGAGGAGCTCAAGGAGCTCAGCCCCGAACTCATCGACCGCGTCTTCAACCTCACCCAGAACCTGCCGGTGCGGGTCGACACGCTCCTCGTGGAGAACACCCGGATCCACGCGAACTACGACCTCCTGGACGCCAAGCGGATCAAGCTCCGGAAGAAGGGGAAGTCCTTCGTCACGCGGTTCCACCTCGCCAACATCAAGCCCGCCCAGACCAGCGACTTCACCCTGGATGAGATCTGGGGGGACGCCGAGATCAGCCGCGACGGAATCCTCCTCCACCGCCTGAAGCTCCTCCACGACGTGCAGACGCTCCTGGTGAAGGGCAAGATCAAGAACTACCATCTCCTGAAGAACAGCCAGGTCGACCTCAACGGCGAGGCGAGCGTCCATCTGAAGAACTTCTCCCGGGAGTTCCCCCTGCCGGAGTTCCTGAAGGTCAAGGACGGGACCGCGAAGCTCGCCTTCGGGTTCAAGGTCCGGGACCAGGTGGTCGACGGCACCGCGGACATCCTCCTCACGGACCTGAAGTCCAACCTCCTCTACGCGGACGAGCTCAAGGCCGAGCTCCGGCTCGCGGACAAGACCGTCAAGGTCAGCGACCTCGAGCTCCGCCACAAGAAGCAGCACGCGAAGCTCCTGGCTCCGGCCACGGTCTACGAGAACCAGCAGCTCGGGAAGGGGCCCTTCCTCGCGGAGGTCGAGAACCTCTCCCTGAACAACGTCCTGCGGTTCCTCCCGAAGCTCCGGATCCTGAAGGGGAGGCTCACCGGGAAGCTCGCCATCCGCCAGGAGAACGAGGACATCTACTTCAAGCCCCAGGATGACTTCTCCATCAAGGGCCTGGGCCTCGTCGTCGGACCTCCGAAGAAGAGGTTCACCGTCCTCATGATCAAGCAGGCGAAGCTCCGGAACTCCGAGTTCTCCGTGGTCGACGGGGAGTTCCGGATGGCGACCCAGGCGACCCTCGACCGCTCGGCCTTCGACGTCAAGGGCTTCGTCAGCCGGGGCCGCACGAAGTTCCAGGCCAGCGACGCCCGGGTCAACCTCGAGGACCTCGGCAACATCGCCAACCTCGACGTGAAGGGCGAGGGCACCCTGAACCTCGACGTCGCGGGGCCCCTCGACGACGTGGTGATCAACCTCAAGGGGAAGACGAAGAACTTCGAGATCCTCGGCTACCGGCTTGGCCAGACGGACATGAACCTCTCCATCGAGCTCGACAAGGACAACGTCCTCATCCACAGCATGGACGCGAAGCTCGGCAAGACGGCGCTCTCCGGGAGCGGGTCCGTGAACTACGAGAACTCCGACATCGCCCTGGGGATCAACTCCACCGACGCCTACTACCCGGACCTCGAGCAGATCCTCGCACCGATCGTCTCGAAGGTCGACTTCCTCCCGGAGGACCTCGACCTCCGGGCGAAGATCGACGTCGACCTCTACGGGAAGACCAAGGCGGGCCAGCTCAAGCTCCGGTCCAACGTCTCCTTCCAGGACCTCACGGCCTACGGGGAGACGCTCAACAGCGGATCCTTCAAGGTCACCATGCTGAACGACGTCGTCTCCCTCCGGGACCTCGACGCGGACAAGGGCAAGGGGAGCCTCGCCGGCGACTTCGCCTTCGACCTCGAGCGGAAGCAGTTGAAGCTCCGCTACCAGTGGGACAACCTGCAGCTGTCGACCTTCAACTTCAGCAAGCTCCTGCACCTGAACATCGACGGGAAGATCGCCGGCTCCGTCGCGGGGGAGGGGCACGTCGACAGCTACCTCCTGAAGCTCAACACCAAGGTCTTCGACACCGAAACCCAGAGCTACGAGTTCAAGGACTCGGACATCAAGCTCGACATCATGCCCGACCGGGTCGCCGGGACCGTGAGCCTGCTGGGGCCCATCGTCACCTCGCGGTTCGACGTGCACCGGAGGCCCGGCCGGCTCTCCGAGCTCGCCCTCTCCGTCAACACGGGAGACGTCAAGCCGATCGCCGTGGCCTTCTTCGGCCAGCACCTCGAGAGCGAAGACTTCACCGGGAGCCTCTCCCTGGACCTCGACTCCACCTTCGAGCAGGGCTTCCACAACCTCAACCTCGAGGGGAGCCTCAAGGAGCTCCTCTTCCGCCACGATAACTTCCGCGTGAACCACCGCGGGACCAGGCCGCAATTCGTGGTGAAGAACAGCGTGATCAAGGCCTGGGACCTGAGCATCCGCGAGCCGGACCTCCTCCTCACCACCCAGGGGAGCGGGGTCTTCGGCAGGGACGTCTCCCTGGTCCACGAGTTCCACATCAGCTCGAAGCTCGCCGAGGTCCTCCTCGCGCCGGTCCTCTCCTCCGAAGGCTTCGCCCGGAACATCGTCCGGGTGGACGGGAAGGACGGGGCCTACTCCTTCTCCGTCTCCGCCCGGTCCGACGGCCTGAACCTCTCCATCGACCAGGTCCCGGTGCCGATCAACAACCTGAGGTACCACCTCGAGTACGCGGGCAAGCGCCTCGTGGTCCAGGAGCTCTCGTCGGTCCTCGACAACGGGACCGTCAGCCTCAAGGGCGACGTCTTCTTCGACGAGAACGACCCGGACGTGAACCTGAAGTACGTCCTCGACCGCGCGGAGGTCCCGATCCTCGGGAAGTCCGTGATCAACCTCACGGGCGAGGGGATCATCCTCGGGAACAACCTGCCCTACGCCGTCGGGGGAGACATCACCGTCAACAAGGCGCAGATCATCAACGAGCTCAGCGACTTCAGCGCCAAGTCCTCCACGCTGTCGCAGATCAAGTTCCTGCCGAAGAGCCAGGAATCGGTCCTCGGGAAGCTCTTCACCCTGAGCGTGAACGTGAAGGCGGAGACCCCGATCCGGATCACCAACTCGATGATGGACGTGGGCCTCAAGGGCGAGGTCCGGATCACCGGCAACCCGGCGAGACCCAAGGCCGAGGGCCGCCTCTACTCCCCGGTGAACACCTCCCGGGTGTTCTTCAAGAACAGCGAGTTCTTCATCACCAACGCCGACTTCAACTTCTCCCCGAAGAAGGACATCTCGAACCCGGACTTCGACGTCCAGGCCCTGACCAACATCTCGAACTACAAGGTCTACCCGAAGGCCTACGGGGACCTCGAGCGGTTCAACTTCGACCTCTCCTCGGACCCCGCCCTCCCGCGGAACTCGATCCTCTCGCTCATCGCCTTCGGGTACACCGACGAGATCCAGAGCTCCCTGGACCAGAGCGACCAGCAGAGCCTGAACCAGGTGGGCGTGGGGTCCTTCGTCTTCGACCGCTTCAAGATCACCGACATCCTGAACCGCCAGTTCGGCCTCCAGGTGAACCTCGGAACGGTCTTCGAGCAGTCCCAGACCGACAGCCTCCTCGCGGGCCGGACCCAGGAGGGCCAGGGCCTCGGGGGCCTCGGGCGGACGAAGTCCGCCACCAAGATCGAGCTCAAGAAACGCCTCGACGAGGCCCTCACGCTCTCCGTCTCGAGCACCATGGGCGGAAGCATCGGCCAGCGGCAGAGCATGAACCTGAACTACGGCCTCACCAAGAAGGTCCAGCTCGAAGGCGTCTACGAACTCCGGACCAACGAAGACGGGGAGGTCAATCCGATCGACAACTCCGTCGGCGCCGACGTGAAGTTCCGCTGGAGCTTCAAATGAAGCTGCTCCTCCTCCTCCTCCTCACCACCCTCAGCCCCCCGGCCCTGGCCGCGGAGGCGTACGTGCTGAACAAGGTCACCGTCACCTGCGGCGCCTCCGAGAGCTGCCGGACCCGCGGGGCGCGCTTCCGGGGCCTGGTCGGCGAGTACCGGAGCCTGCTCCACCTCAAGAACACGCTGCGGGTGATGGCCTCCGACGGCGGCTATAAGAACTTCTCCTACTTCATCGAAGAAGCGGGGGCCGAGCACGAGCTCCACATCGACTTCCGGATGAAGTCCGTCATCAGCGAGATCAACATCGGCTTCACCGACCGGATCATCGAAGTGGACCCGGCCCAGCTCCTGAACCTCCGGGAAGGAGAGTTCTTCGAAGCCCAGAAGCTCAAGGAGAACATCCAGCAGCTCAACGTGCGCCTCGGGAACCTCGGGTTCCCGAACAACAGCCACAGCTACGAGGTCATCGACCGGGACGACCGGATCACCATCAACGTCGTCGTGACCCTCGGGAAGCCGCGGATCTTCAAGAAGATCACCGCGGCCACGGACTCCGCGTACCTCAAGCAGTTCCTGCGGAAGAAGTTCCTCCACCTCTACAACAAGCCCTTCGAGTTCAACAAGTTCAAGATCTACCTCGACGACGCCCAGAAGGAACTCTTCGACTACGGCTACTACCTCCTGGGCCTCGACTTCACCCCGGTGATCAAGAAGGACCGGGTGACCCTCGACATCAAGGTCTCGAACGAGCAGCTCTACGCCTTCGACTTCCAGGACCTCCCCTTCGAGAGCCGGGACGTGGTCCACTCCCTCATCAAGGACCTCTTCCGGAAGTACAAGCGGCCCCTGTCCGTCAACACGCTGAAGGCGACCCTCCAGGAGCACTACAAGGACCGGGCCCTCCTGAGCCCGCGGATCGAGATCGAGCGCTCCGACTACCCGAACCGGTACAAGGAGACCCTCCG
>SXUH01000079.1 GCA_005791855.1 Bdellovibrionales bacterium | reverse complement strand
CATGAGGATGATGAGCTTGACGTCCTTCTGCGCCTCGAGGACCTCGGCGGAGAGGCGCTTCTCGTCCCGGAGCTTGGCCTTCTTGATGTCGAAGAGTTCGACGAGTTCTCTTTCTAAGTTTTCGCTGGGTCCGGACATGTTTCCTCGCTGGTTATTTTTTAAAGAACAGCTGGGTCCAGTAGAACACACCGGTGGCGGACTTCTTGTAGCCCAGTCCGGTGTGGGTGTAGGAGGGATTTTCGATGTTGGCCCGGTGGCCGGAGGATCGCAGCCAGGCGTCGAAGACGGTCCGGGGAGTCGACTGGCCGTAGGCGACGTTCTCCGCGCACCGGCTCCCGCTCCCGAGGTAGTCGAAGCCGGCGTCGCACCGGGCGGAGAAGCCGGCGTGGCCGAAGGAAACCTTCTTGTAGGCCATGTTGTAGCTGTGAGTCCTGGCGATGGAGTTGAGAGTCGTCTCGAAGCTCAAAGGGCGCAGTCCCTTGGAGATCCGGTGGTTGTTCACCAGCCGGGTGAAGGACTCGGTGTAAGTTATCAGGACCGCATTCGCGTCCGTGAGGCTTAGGAGGAAGATCAGGACTAGGAGCTTTCTCATGGGTTTCATCTCTTTACTTTAAGGTTCTTGAGTCGCGAGAGCCGGAGGGCCGGAAGGGCCCCCGCGGGCGGCGGGTGGAGGTACCGGGATCGGCCGTGGTCCTCGCACCGGAGTCGCCGGGCGTAGTAGGCGGCGGGCTTGCCGACGGCGGCGTATAGGAACAGGCCCCGGAGGCCTGGGAAAAGAATTTTCAGTAGAACCTGCATGCGCATCTCCTTCTTAGGGGTGGCCTTCTTTCGAAGATGCTCTGACTGTAAGTCCTAATCCTTGAAACTTTGTGGAAGCGCGGAGGAGGCAAAAAGTTCTACATGCGCTTGAACGTGACCTTGAGGCAGGCGCCGCAGTTCTGCGTGTCCGGGACGAGGTTGTCGATGCTGACCATGCCGTCGTGGACCTCGGCGATGGCCTTCATGATGACGGAGCCCAGCCCCAGGGAGAAGTTCTCCCGGTCCCGCTCCTTGAGCTGCCGGCGCTCCCGGCGCTTCCCGAAGGCGCTGATGGCTTCCGCGGTGAGGCCCGGGCCGTCGTCCATGATCAGCACCTCGAGCTTCTCCTTCGAGGAGGTGAGCTTCACGCTGATGGCCCGGTTGGCGTAGCGGGAGGCGTTGTCCAGAGCGTTCTTGAAGAGGCGGGTGATGAGGTGGGAGTCGCCGAAGAGGATCGGCTCTTCCTTCTCGTGCGTCTGCAGGTCCCAGGTTACCACGGACCCGGTGGAGGTCTTGCGGTTCTTGAGTTCGTTCTCGAGGAGGTTCCCGAGGTGGATCTTCTCGGTGCTCGCCTTGTACTGGGGGACGTCGATGGCCGCGATGATGGTGAGCTTCTCCAGGAGGTCCTTGAAGTAGCGGATGTCCGCGCCGATCATGCTGAAGAGCTCCCGCCGGTCTTCCTCGCTGATCTGGTCGTAGTAGGAGCTCAGGGTCTCGAAGGACGCGCTGAGGCTCGTGAGCGGGGTCCGCACGTCGTGGCCCAGCTCCTGGAGGAGGTCCGAGCGGGAGGCCTCGGTGTCGTTGACCCGCTTCACCAGGCGCTCGATCTCCCCGGCCATGCGGTTGAAGTCCAGGATCAGGCTCCCGAACTCGTCCAGCCGCTTCACCTCGAAGCGCGCCTTGAGGTCGCCGGCGGCGAGCCTCGCCATCACCGTCCGCGCGGCCCCGGACTTCTTCCGGAGGTAGTAGAAGCTGATGGAGAGGGCGAGGAAGACCGCGAGGGCCGCGGTGGTGAAGGTGTGGATCCCCTGGACCAGGATGAAGGGCCCCTGGAAGAGGGACTTGTTGTTGTGGAAGACGAGGTAGCTCACCGGGGTCGTGTCGAGCCGGACGGTCATCGTCATGGGTTCGAAGAGCTTCTTCTCGGTGATGGTGAAGCCGTGGACATTCTCCGGCTTGGCCAGGCTCATCCACTTCACCGGCAGGCGCGGGGAGACGTTGGAGGAGAGGACCTTACCCTTCTCCGACACGAGCCAGAGGGCGGGCCGGTGGCGCTTCTTCGGATCCTTCGGGGCGTCCTTGCCGGCGATCGGATGGTCGAAGGCGGTGGCGTCGAGGATCGAGAGGGCGTGCTTGGACGGCGGGGAGACGTCGAGGGTGTTCACGTTGATGGTGTTGATGGCCCGGGTCTCGTTGTTCCTCTCGATGGAGCGGGCGACGGACATGAGGTAACCGTAGCGGTAGTCCTCGACCACGAGGTCGGAGATCTCCACCAGGCAGTAGAGGGACACGAGGCTCAGGGCGAGGGCGCCGAGGACGCTGAAGAGGAACAACCGGAGGTAGATCATCTTCTTCAGGAGCCGGCGCCTCACTTCCATTCTAACCGGTATCCCATGCCGTAGACGGAGTTGATCTGGAGGGCCCCGCCGGCGACCGCCCGGAGCTTCCGGCGCAGGTGGCTCATGTGCGAATCGATGGTCCGGTCGTAGAGCTCGGAGCTGTCGTAGAGGAGGGAGAGGATGTTCTCCCGGGTGACGATGTCCCCGGACCGCTTGGTCAGGAGGATCAGGATCTCGAGCTCCTTCTTCCCGAGGCTCACCATCTGTCCCATGATGGTCACGATG
>SXUH01000001.1 GCA_005791855.1 Bdellovibrionales bacterium | reverse complement strand
GTGCGCGCCGGAAGTGCCGGGGCCCACGAGGAGCTGCGCGGGGGCCCTCTGCAAGGAACACAGGCCCGCCTTCCCGGCGGTGGTGACCAACGACGAGCTCGACAAGCTCTTCGTCCAGGCCCCGAAGATCACGGCGGAAGAGGAAGCCATCCTCCGGGACTTCGTGAAGAGGAACGTGGACCTGAACCTCCAGATCCTCCGGGCCTTCGAGGGCTTGAGCGAGGCGGACCTCAACCGGAACGCCATGAACCGCTACTCCGTCGACTTCGTCTACGGCTTCGTCAACAACTACCTGGCCGCCAACTGCAGGCCCACCACGGTCATGCAGAAGGGCAAGCCCCTCACCCACTCCCTCACCTGCAACAGTAAGCAAAACATCCTGGCCGTGAAGAAGACCCGCGAGGCGACCACCCTCACCGAGATGAAGGAAAACCTCGAGCTGAACCTCATCGCCGGACTCCTCGACCCCACGGCGGACAAGAAGCGGATCTTCGATAAAGCCACGGCCCTGGATCTCCAGATCCGGGGGATGACGGTCTCCGAAGCCCGGAACGCCAGACAGCAGGAGCTCCTCCTCAGAGGCATCGCGAACTACGACAGCTACGACTACGTGAAGAAGGTCCAGTTCATCAAGGCCCTCTCCGAGCTCGACCAGCAGAACCGCCAGCCGACCAACGAGCAGCTCAAGGAGATGGTGGACTTCTTCGACGCCTACACCAAGTCGCCGGACCTGAAGAAGTCCCTCACCGCACTCCGGAAGAAGTTCGAAGACCCGGCCTTCATCAGGAACGCCGTCGCGTCTTTGAAGGTCGAGCTCGCTCTTACCAAGAACTTCCCGACCCCGCAGGATGTGGAGAACCTGAAGACAACCATGGCGCAGACCAAGGATTCCATCCTGGCCTACATGTCCGGGAAGAGAAACCCCGCGCAGACCTTCCGGATGTCCGAGGAGAGCCTCGGCCGGTACGGTGAGGAACTGATGCAGAGACTCGAGGTCCGGGTGAACCTCCAGGGGGTCACCGCGGAGATGCTCAAGGAAACCCCGGCCGACGCCGTCACGAGCCAGGATCGGATCATGGCCGCCATGGCGCGGGCGAACCCGGAGGAAGCCTACCCCCTCGCCGGCGTGAACCTCGGCTCGAGAGTCAGCATCGTCACCGATCACTTCCGCCCGTCGCTCGGGAAGACCTGGGACGATCCGTCGTTCGAGGCCAGCGAGATCCAGGTCTCCCTCTTCTCCCTGAAGGACCCGGCCCACGGCCAGCAGATCCTGACCCACGAGATGGGCCACCACCTCCACGATCTCCAGAAGCAGAAGAAGCTCTCCGCGGGCACCGCCAGCGCGCTCGAGAAGGCCCAGAGCTGCATCAAGGCGCGCTACAAGGGCTTCAAGAAGAACGGCGTGGACGCCGGGGAGTTCTACCTCGCCGAGGAGTTCGCCGACGAGTTCATGTTCGCCGTCCTCCCGGCGAGCCCGCAGATCTCCTCCTGCTCCTACCTCACCGGATCGGGCGACCTCGAAGCCGCCACCGCGCTGGTTCCGCTCACGACCCCCGGCACCCATCCGTCGGCGTTCCTGCGGGCCCTGAACCAGGTCAAGCGCGCGAGGGCGCTCCCGCCGGTCTGCGAGAAGATCCTCACCGCCAACCTTAAAAACTACGAGTACAAGCCATGCCTATGAGACTCCTCCTCCCCCTCTTCCTCACCCTCACCGCCGCCGCCGAAACCTTCGAGGTGAAGCACGACGGCCACGCCTACACCCTCACGGATGAGAAGACCCTGGAGCTCAAGAGCCCGCGGGTGAACCTCGTCATCGAGAAGCAGCCCTGCTCCCAGGTCTACCTCGACGACCTGATGAAGAACTTCCGCTCCCAGCTCACCCCACATCTGAAGAAGGTCACGGACCCCCACGGGATGGTCACCGTCACCACTCCCAAGGAAACGGTCTACGTCACAGACTCGGAGAAGAACGGAAAGGCGCTCCGGAGCTTCCCCGATGCCTTCATCAAGGCCTACCTCGTGCAGAAGGAACTCTGCTCGAAGAAGTAGCTAGAGCCAGGACTTGAGATCCGCTGCGAGCGTGAGGTGCCGCGCCTTCTCCGCGCGCTTCGGGCTCCGTTCGATCCCGACGCCGGCGAGGCCAAAGGCTTCCGCCGCCGCCAGCATGCTCCCCTCTCCGCAGAACGGATTGACGAGCGTGTGCGACCCCACTTCTTCCCGGAGGAACTTCGCGATCAGCACGCAGGCCTCGAGCCCCATCCCTCGCTGCCAGGTCTTCTCGCCGATCTGCGGGAGGACGTCCGGCGTGGACCTGGCGATGTCCAGCCTGCGCTCCTTCGAAAAGCAGAGGAGGTGCGAGTAGGACGGCCGACCGAAGGTGGCGATCCCGGCGGGAGAGCGGCAGACGATCTTGTGCCAGAGGAGATCGTGGCCGAGGGCTTCCGCGGCCCGCTGGCAGAGGAATGCCTTGTCCACCCAGCGCCCCTCCACCTTGATGTCGGACTGGTAGAAGATCGTGACTCCGTCCGCGGGAGTCCGGGACAGGATGAGGCCCGCGGTCTGGACGAACCACTCCTTCCAGGCCGGAAGAGTAAGAGACGGAAACTCCGAGAAATCCGGCAGCGACGAAACCAGGGAAACCCCGCTCCCGCTCCGGTAGTTCTCAAGCCACGCCAGGGCGTCTTCACAGTGAACGATTCTCGAGGGTTCCATCCGATCTCCGACCAAGCTGATCTGTTTAAAAATGATAACCTTTTCCCAGGGATTTGACGAATAGTTGCTATGGTAAAAGTCTTACCTTTCCTCATCTTCGCCGTCTTTTCTACGGAAGCCCTCCGGGCCGAATCGGTGCTGGAGCTGCTCACAAGAAAGATCGAGCCCCCGCAGGTCTGCGAACCTCCGACCACCGGTGAGAAGATCCAGACCTGTGTGAGAGAGCTCTGCGACGGGACGCAGACCAGGTTCCCCATGATCATCAACGACCTCGACGCCTACCTCGGGAAGCAGGACTACGAAGTGAACGACAAGGTCCGGGCCCGCTTCGAAGCCTTCGTCTCCGAGCGGATCAAGAAGCTCAACGAACTCCTCGACGACTTCGAAGCCGCGAACCTCGACGACGCCCTCTCCGACGACGAACGGCAGGCCTTCCTCCTCAACCAGTTTGCAAAGAAGTGCCTGCGTCTCCTCTCGCCGGAGAAGAAGCTCCGCCTGGACTGCCAGGACGAGCTCCTCCGGACTTCTCCCATGAAGGGCATCATGGAAGAGTTCTTCCTGGCCCACATGAAGCAGAACTGGGACGTGGGCCTTAAGAGCCTCTACTATTCGCCGCAGGACATCCCGGCGCTGATGACCCCCGAGTGGAAGCTCCGGACCCAGAAGCTCCTCCAGGAGTTCAAGGAGGACTTCCCGAACGACTACGAGTTCCTAATGAACGGAGTCGCCAACTACCAGAAGCTCGACTACGTGGACCAGATGCGCTTCGTGAAGACCATCTCCCAGCTCGACAAGACCGAGATCGGGACCGTCGACGCGGCGGAGGCCAACAAGCTCTTCAAGGCCTTCGTGACCAGCGCGGACTTCAAGGCGAAGCTCGCGCGGCTCCGCCAGCGGCTCGCCGATCCGAAGCTCAAGGAGACGGCCCTGGCATCCCTCGAGATCCAGAACCTCCTTGAGAACTTTGGCCCCACCGTAGACGAACTCATCGCCTGGGACAAGGTGATGAAAGAGGTGAAGGACCAGGTCCTCGCCTCCCAGCGCGAACAGGTGAAGGCCGGGAAGATGTCGAGCGAAAGCTACGCCCACTACCAGAAAGAACTCAATAACGTCCACATCAACTACCGCTCCGAGCAGTTCAATACCCAGTGGGTGAACTCCAGCAACTTCATCTTCGGGACCCTGACCCATTCGCTGGACCAGATCAGCGCGGATAACCCGCAGTACCTCTACAACTTCCTCGGCGCAACCCTCGGCGCGCCCATCGGCATCCTCTCGGAGCAGTACCTCGATCCTCGGCTGCGAGACCTCACCGATCCGAACTTCCATAAGTCGGAAGTGAAGGTGTCCATCTTCTCCATCAAGAACCCGGCCCACGGCAAGCTCTGGCTCGCCCACGAACTCGGACACCACCTTTCCTTTTTGGGGTCCCAGGGCCGGCTCTCGAAGCTCACCGCGGAACACCTCCGGAACGCCCAGAGCTGCATCCGCTCGCGCTTCCAGT
>SXUH01000078.1 GCA_005791855.1 Bdellovibrionales bacterium | reverse complement strand
GGGACCCGCAATGAGCTTCGACTACGATAAGTTCTACGCCTTCGCCTCCCTCCTCGGGGTCTTCGGGGTCTTCCCCCTGGCCCGCCGGCTCGCCCGGGCCTCGAACCCGAACCACCTGGAGATCCGGATCAAGTGGATCCTCTACTGCATCATGTTCTACTTCGTGAGCCGCATCCCCTTCCTCGCGTACTGGAACGACCTCGCGGGCCGGCTCACCTACGTGAGCGCGGTCCTCCTCGGCTTCGCCACGTTCCTCTACTTCGAGACCCTCTACCGCCGGCACATGCCCTTCTGGCTGAAGGTCGCGACGGTCGCCCTCAACGCCTTCTTCATCTTCGACGCCCTCTTCCTGGACATGGCCTTCAACCAGCGGGACCTCCTCGCCTTCGGCGTCTACCAGCTCCTGCTCCACTTCACCACCATCGTCCTGGGCCTCACCCGGAACAGGAAGGACTACGCCCAGTTCGAGAACACGCTCATCAACTTCTCGCTCATCTCCCTCGTCCTCGGGTCCCTCTTCTTCCTCTCGGACCTCCGGGCCTTCTACGAGACCTTCGGGTCTCCGCGGTTCGCCGTGCTCGGGGCCCTCCTCTTCGTCTACATCGCCATCGAGGCCAAGGCCGAGTCCCGGAAGAAGATCGGCACGTACGTCCTCCGGACGACCTCGGTCACCTGCTTTGCGATCTTCCTCACCGCTTCGGTGTCCCTCTTCATCCCCGTCGCAGAAGCCTACCCGCACCTGGTGATCTTCTTCCTCTGCGCGATCCTCACCCTCTGCATCACCACGTCCGTCGCCTCGATGGACGCGGACAAGGACTTCCACCTCTTCGTGAGACAGATCCTCGAGACCGACAAGAAGAGCCAGCAGAGCTTCCTCAAGGGTGTGAAGGAGATCTACAAGGACGTGCAGCTCCGGCGCCTCCTCCCGACGGACCTCGACCCGTACTCGGTGCCGGAGATCGACGCCTACTTCGTGGCCGCCGGGACTCACCTGCTCTCCGTCTTCGAGCTCCGGGACGCGCTCGAGCTGGTGGAGGACCGGAAATCGGCGGAGGTCATCGAACAGATGATCGACCTCCTGGAGAAGCTCGAGATGTCCCACCTCCTCCGGATCAACGAGGGGACGTACGTGGTCTTCAGCTACTACGTCATCGGGCAGTCAAACGTCATCAACACGCAGACCTCCCTCATCTGCCAGATCGCCAAGCTCATCAAGTAGGGCCGGGACGGGGGCGCCGAGCCCCGCCTACTTCCCGAGCTTCGAGATGTAGTACCGCACCAGCCGCCGCTTCACCGCCGCCAGCGGCGCCGGCAGTGGTCGCTCGTAGGACAGGGTCCAGGGGTTGAGGAAGATCCCCCGGTGGTCCACCTGGGTCTTCCGGTCGAGGAGGATCTTCACCGTCTCGTAGGCCATGAGGATGGAGGTCATCCACACCATGGGAGCGAAGGAGATCCGCTTGCGCTTCCCGGACATCATCTCGGCGATGTACTCGAGGTGGACGTGCCGGATCGACGTGGAGTGGGTCGCGACGTATTCGATCTCCTTGGCGGCGCAAGCCTTCTCCAGGGCCGGGGTGATCTCCGAGAGCTGGAGCCCGGCGGTGGGGTAGCCGAAGGTCTCCTCCGGCCTTGGGTCCGAAGGCCTGACCACGTAGACGCTCGGGAGGGTGGAGGCGAAGGCGTCGATCACGGTCTTCTTGCGGTCCCGCGCCAGACGCATGAGGGTGATGGTGGACTTCACGTCGTCGCAGCCGTTGATCACCACGTCGACTCGCTGGAGAAGTTCCGGCAGCCGGGCGAGCCATTCGGCGCCGAGGACCTCGAGCTTGATGTTCGGGTTGATCTTGAGCACCTCTTCCCTCGCCACCTGGGCCTTGTCCCGGTTGATCGTCGAGAGGTTGGAGAAGATCTGGCGGTTGAGGTTCGAGACCTCGAAGAAGTCGATGTCGGCGATGACGAAGTGCTCGATCCCGATCCGCGCGAGGGTCGCGAGAGCCGTGCCGCCCATGCCGCCCACGCCGATGATGAGGACGCGGCTCGCGCGGAGCTTGTCCTGCTCCGCCTGGTTCACGAAGCCGAGGTTCCGGGTGATGAATTCTTCGTAGCTGAATTGAGGTGTGGACACTACTTGAGCTCCTTGGAGTAGAGGTGGAGCCGGTGCATGACTTCCGCGCCGAGCTTTTCTGCTTGCTTGAGGGAAGCCACGTTCGAATCCCCGATCCAGGTCCCGCCGAAGGCCTTGTACCCTCCGGCCTTGAAGGCGGTGATGAGCTTGTGGAGCATGACCCCGTTGAGCCCCTGGGAGTGGTAGTCCTTCAGGACGGAGTAGAAGACGACGACCGCCGTGGTCCGGTTGAACTTATGCCTCAGGAAGTGGTACGGGGTCGTGAGCCCCAGCTTCGACTTGATGCTCTTGAGGAACGGGTTGAGGTTCGGGATGCAGATCACCACCCCCACCGGCTTCCCCTTGTGCTTGCAGACCACGGTGAGCTTGTCGTCCACGATGAGCATCATGTCCTTTGCCTGGAAGTAGATCTCTTCCTTGGTGAGGGGGACGAACATCGGATTGTCGGAGAAGCCCTCGTTCAGGCAGACCCGCATGGTCTCCATGGTTTCCTCCAGGGAGTCGACCTTCAGACTCTGGAAGGTGAAGTCGGGGTTCTCGAGGATCGCCTTCTGCTTGGGCCCGAGGAGGAGGGCCTCGTCGATCCGGTCCACGACGGTCTCGTAGGTGCGCATGGGGAAGGTGGCCCTGTACCCGTTCCGCTCCAGGAGCTTCGAGACGTAGACCGGGGCGTAGACCTGTTCGGTGTAGTGGTAGGGCCTGTGGATCTCGGTCACCACCCCGCACATCTGCATGGCCGTGAGGTTGAAGTTCCCGATGACTTCGTCGCAGCCGTGGGAGCGCCCGAAGGCTTCGGCCTTCTCGAGGAGGGCCCGGGCCACGTCCACGTCGTCGGCGCAGTCGAAGACGCTTCTGTCGGTAGAGCTCGTTGGAGGCGTGGTGGATGTGCGTGACGATCCTCCCGACGGGGTCCTTCCCCCGGTAGGCGGTGTAGAAGCTGAAGTCCCGGTCGGACTTGAAGAGCGGATTCTTCGTGCTGAGGAAGCGCTTGAGCTCGGACTTCAGAGGAGAGACGAAGCCGAAGTCCTTCGGGTAGACTTCGTGGGGGACCCTGAAGAAGCCGTCCAGGTCCCGGTCGACAAGTTCGATCATTAAAAACTTCCGGTGATGTGTTTTAAACATTATCGCCGGGATGGGAATCCTTGTCTAATGGAAATGGGTCCGGGTCACAGCATGAAGATGGTGGAGTCGATCTTGGTGAAGACGTTTTCGTTCATGTTGTTCCTGTCGACCGCGGTGACGACCGTGCTCTTGTCGACGTCCACCACGTAGGCGGCCTTCGCCGTGATCACGAGAGAGTCGTGGCCACCCTTGCCCTTGAGCTTGCCGATGGCTTCCTTGAGCTTCATGAACTCGTTGCTATCGAGCTCGATCCCGCGCTCCTGGAGGCGCTTCATGGCGTGGGTGGAAACCTGGACCTCCTGGCCCACGTCGGCGCGGCTGATCTGCGGCTGGCGGAGGTCCGGCTGACCGAGCTTGTCCACCAATCCTTTGAACTCGCTCTTCTCCCCCTGCTTGAGCGCATTGGCGCTCGAAGCCCCGTCCTGCTTGGACGGAATGGTGGAGACGTTGGGGATGAGGAAGGAGTTTACCTTGTTTGCCATTAGTCGTAGATCCCGGTGTTCTCTGAGTAGGCGTTCATCGCCTGCTCCTTCGGAACCGGAGCAGACCGACTAGTCGATTCTAGCACAGGTGGGTTCTGAGGCAAGATTGCCTGAGCGGCTTCGTGGGTCGCCGTGTCCGGAGTGTGGAAGCTCGCGACATCACGAAGGTAGACCTTCTGCCCGTTGACCGTGAGGACCGGTTCCCCTTCGTCGAAGGTCACCGACTGAACGATTCCGGTCGCCTCGGTCTTGGTCCCGACCGGCTGGCCCATCTCGTCCCAGGCCTTCACCTGCGCGGTGTAGTTCCCCTTCACCGCCGGACTGCCGTCGAGGGCCACGCCGTCCCAGGTGACCTGGTGGGATCCGCCGGAAATGCCGTCCTTCCAGATCTCCCCCATGACGTTGTTCTTCTCGTCGAGGATCCGCACGAGGACCTTCGCGGCGTCGCCGTCGAGCTTGAAGAGGACGTCTCCCGGGTCTCCGCTGTTCTTGAGCTGGAGGGTCGAACCGTTGGTCACGACCTTCTTCCCGACGAAGGAGGCGGCGTAGAACTTGTCTTCCATCGCCTTGGTCTTATTGCCGTCGTCGAACTTCTTGTTTAGGTTGGTGAGCTGCTCGAGCTGGGAGAACTGGGCGAGCTCTCCGGTCATCTTCGACTGATCCATCGGGTTCAGCGGATCCTGGTGCTGGAGCTGGAACGTGAGGAGCTTCATGAACTCGTCTTTGCCCATCTGGTTGTGCGGCCCTTCCTTGAAGACGGAGTCCTTGGGTCGGTACCCCGTGGCCTTGTTGATGATGTCTTCCCGGATCTGCGATTCGGTCTTCTGCTTCCCGCTGAGGGACTTCGGGCCGATCGTGACCTGCTGGTACTGGGCTTGCTGGGGGGTGATCGGTCTTCCCATCTCAGGCATTAGGCTGCTTCCTTATTGAGGAGTTTCCAGAGGTCCTGCCGGCGATCGGACTCGTGCTTGCGCTGGTTCTGCTCGGAACCGTACTGCTTCTCCGAGCCGCTCTGCTTCGAGTTCTGCTGGTTGAAGTCGAAGTCGCTCTTCCCGGACTGGGCCGGCGTCTCGAGGCGGAGGTCGGAGACCGAGATCCCCGCCTGGCTCATGTGGGAGAGGAGGTCCTTGGAGTTCTGCTGGAAGAAGGTCTGCCCTTCTACCGAGTGGGCGCCGATGGAGATGGCGAGGGCCTCGGGGGCTCCGCTGGTTGCCATCTTGTTCACCGTGATATCAATGAGGCCCAGGTCCTGGTGGCTCACCCGCAGGCTCACGGTCGGTTCCTTGGAAGCCTTGGCCTGGACGAGGTAGTCGCTGATCTGGTTCATGATCGTCTCGGCGCCGGAGCCCTTGAGCTGGCCCAGGTCGAAGACCTTCGGGGCCGCCTGGGCTTCCGAGGCCTGCGGTGAAGACTTCTGCTCGTTCATCATGTTGAGGATGAACTGCTGGGAGCTCACCGGCGCGGCGGAGCTCTCGAGGGCGCTCGCCTCTTTCACCACCTGCGTGGACTTGAGCCCGCTCTCGAGGGCGAGCTTCTGCTGCTGGGCCTTGGCCAGACCGTAGGCGGCGACCGGAGCCGCGGCCTTCTTCACGCTCTTCTGGGCGACGAAGTCTTCCAGGTTCACGAGGTTTGCTTCGACGGTCTTCTCGGCGGCGGGGGTCGTGGCTTCAGCTGCCTTGGCCGGCGCCTTGGACGGGGCCCTGCCGAGGAGCTCGGAGATTTCGATCTTCGGATCGGCCTTGAGTTCCGGAGCGAGCTCCGCCTTCGCCTCGGCCGGCACTTCGGTCTTCCCGAGCTTCAGGAGCTCGGCGTCCGTGAGCTTCACCGGCGTCTCCGGGGCCCCGGGCCTCTTGATGACTTCGACGGCTTCGGTCAGGGCCGGGTCGACCGTCTTGAGTTCGGCGGTTGGATTGAGGACGCTCGAAGGGACGTTGACGAAGGCGCTCGTCGCCTCCGCGGTCAAGGTCACATCGACTGGAACTTGTTTCTTATCGGACTTCTCCGCCCGGGCATTTGCCACTGCGGATTTCTCCGCCGGGGCTTTCCCGGCCGAAGCCTTCTCTTCAACCGGCTTCTCCGCAGAAACTTCTTCCGAACCCTGACCCATGCTGGCCTTGAGTTCCTTGGCGAATTCGTTTCTCTCGGCCTTCTCACTCTTTGAGAGAGAAGCAGACTTCGCCTTCTCGGACGCAACCTTAACCTCGGCACTCTTCGGTGCTTTGATCTCGGCTGGTTTTGGTAGAGATGTCTGGATCATTTTCTTCCTAAAAACTTTTTAACGCCAGTTATGTCGCTCCGTGTATTCTGTCACACTTCGAGCCTTGATTTAAAGCCGGGCAGAAAGTACCGAGAACTTGAGCTTTTGACAGTGGGTGGGCAAATCCTGCCGCTCTCCGCACTTCGCCTTGGAATCCAAAGGCTTATGTGACAATTAGATGAGGAAACCATGAAGATAGAAGTCACCAGGGTGGGCCTCGACGAGGCCCCACTTGTCCAGAAGATTTTTGAGTCGAGCCCGGAGTACTTCCGGAACACGGACCGCTCGGAGGTCCTCCCCCACTTTGCGGTGAGGGAACTGACCGATGAGGTGCCCGTTCAGAAACGGACCCGGGGCTATGAGAAAGTATTCTGCAAGATCACCGTCGACGGCGCTCCGGTTGGTGTCGTCGACCTCCACCGAAACCATCCCGTCGAAGGCACGTGCTACCTCAGCCTACTCCTGATCGACGGGAAGAGACAGGGTGAGGGCCTGGGCCGGTCGGTCCTTCCGCACATCGAGAGCTTCATCGCCGAACGCCTCGGGTGCGGGGAAGTCCTCCTCGGAGTCTCGGAGGACAATGACGTGGGAAGGTTCTGGGAGAAGGTCGGGTTCGAGAGGAATGGCCGGCGGTACGTGTGGGAGGGCGGGGGCCACGCCAACCGGGTCTTCGAGCTGCGGAAGAAGCTGTAGCAATCCCCAATTTAGATCAGAGGCCCGTTCCGTCCACCCGGGCCATCCCTAGCTTAGATCTCGCAGTTAGGTACTCGAGGCTCCGGGCCACCGTCAGGGTGATGAAGAACAAATGGATCGGAAACAGCGGCATGATGAACCTCGGGGTTCCGCCGATCACGAAGATCGGAAGGTAGAACGCGGCCGAGACGAGCACGTAGGCGTAGAAAAGTTTCCTGAAGTCCCGGAAGGTGAGCAGCAGACCACTGAGGATGAAGACGAGCTCCCAGATCGCGCTGATGGTATCCAGCCGGGGGTCCCGGGTAAAAGACAGGAGCTTCGTAGAATTGAGAGGGAGGAAGTACATGTCCCGCTTGAGGCCAAACAGGTACCCGAAGCGACGCCCCAGTTGGGCGACGTAGGACTTCGGTTCTTCGACGATGTAGTTGAACCCTGCAAGGACGTGGGGGTTCACGGGAGGGTACGGGTAGTTGTACCCCTCCGACAGAGGTGAGAGCCACCGGAGGAGCCGCTCCGAGTTCTGCCGGACCTCCGTGGGTCGCACCCCGTGAGACCAGTAGGTAAGAACGAACCCGAAGACGATGAGCAGGTATCCCCCGAGGAACAGATAGCGGCCCGGCGTGAGTCTCCAGATGAACGCGAGGGCCACCGCTCCGATGTAGAAATAGTGGTACCGGAGGACGAACAGCAGCCCGCAGAGTGCCGCGAGGACCAGGAACGGGATGGGTCGGTTCTTCAGGTCCTCCCCGGAGAGGAGGTAGAGGATCCCCGTGGTGACGAGCGCGGAGAGCACTTCGTACTGGATGGTGGCGACGTAGACCCTGAAGAAGGAGCTCGCCGCGAGACACGGAATCAGGAAGAGCGCGGCCCTCCAACCGAGGAGTCGCTTCGTGAAGAAGAACATGAGGAGCTGGAGCAGGAGGAAGAAGAGGAAGTTGGCGACTTTGATCACGAAGGGCGTCGGTTCTTCGAAGAACCGGAGGACCCAGCTGATCCAGATCTGCGCACCGGGACTATGGTAGGTATCCTTGGTGAAGAGGAAGTTCCCGTTTCGAATCATCTCCAGGGCACCCCTCCAGTAGCTCTCGCCGTCGATCGTGAAGATCGGGTGGCAGCTCACTTCCTCCGGGTTGTTCAGGTACAGCAAGGTGAGGTTCGCGTAGTTGAAGTAGCCGATCAAGAAGATGGTCGCCACCAGGTAGAGGTACTCGAGCTTTGAAAAATGCGGCAACCGGGGTGGCTTCATCCTGCACATTGTCTCACTCATCGAAGCGGGAAGCCATTAATTTACTTGATAAAGATGGCTACCGTGAGAAGATCGTAGGCATGAACCGGAAGAAACTATTCCCGACCTGCGCGTTCCTTTTTTCCCTCGGCTTCTTCGTGGGCCCCGTCCTGGACGGCATCCACGTCTACAGCGACACCCTCGCCTACCGGACGCCGGCCGTCCTGAGGACCGCCGGCTGGGTCTTCCCGCTCTTCGGAGCCGCGGCCCTCGGCATCTCCCTCCACTACCTCCTCATGGACCGGATCCTCAAGCGGAAGCGGCGGCGGCTCACCTCCGCCGCCGTGGGCGCGGGCCTCGCCTACTTCGTCGTCGCGTACCTCATCAGCGGGTTCTGGTCCGTGGACTCGGTCACGAAGTCCGCCGTCCTGGCGGCGATGGGCGGGGGCGCCCTCCTGCTCTGGGACCGGACCTGGCAGGGCCTGGTGGAGGCGGTGCAGGTCGCGGCCACCGGCTGCCTGGTGGAGTCTCTCATCTCCTCCACCGGGGGCTTCCACTACCTCGCCCCCGACTTCCTGCGGATCCCGTACTGGCTCTTCTTCCTGTACATTCCGGCGGCGGTGGCGGTGGGGAACCTCGCGAGGAAACTCACTTCCGCATCTGAAGATACTGCTTCTGGATCTTAGCGGAGACTTCCTTGTCCATGAAGTTGAAGATCTTCGACGCCTTCTTCGCGTCGATCTGCTGGAGGATCTTCACGGCCACGTCCGCGTCCTGCACGGAGAGGACTTCGGCGGCCTTCTGCGGTTTCATGTTGGTGATGAGGTCGACGAGCTGGCCCACGCGGGACTTGCTCTCCTCCTCGTTGGTCTCCACGCAGCCGATGAAGGCCTTCTGCTTGGCCTGGAACTCGGCGTACTTCTTGGCGAGCTCGGCCTCGGAGATCCGGAGCGCGTCTTTCTCTTTCTGGAGCTCGGCTTCCTTGAGCCGGAGGGCGGTTTCCTTGTCGAGGAGTTCCTTCGTGAGGTCGGAGACGGACTTGTTCTTCACGGCGTCCACCTGCTTCTTCACTTCCTCGTTGACCTTCTTGAGGAACTCCTGCTCGGTGTAGGTCTTCCTGGCCTCGGCGAGGGCCGCGGTGGTGAAGAATAG
>SXUH01000077.1 GCA_005791855.1 Bdellovibrionales bacterium | reverse complement strand
TAGATCTCCGGAGTTCCGAAGCCGGCCGCGAGGCCAAAGCCGAAGATGTTCTTGCTAGTCCCGCAGCGGTGGACGATCTCGAAGGTGCTGGTTTCGGAGACGATGATCTCGCCGCTGATGATCGAAAGGGACACCGACGGAGCGGTGGTGTTGGAGACGGAAGCCGAGCCGACGATGACGTCGACGTCCGGGCCCACGGTCTTGAGCTTGGCCTGGTGCTGGCCAATGCTGTAGCCGGGAGCGCTCGCTTCGACGAAGTACTTCCCAGGCTGGAGCGTGAACCGGTTTCCGACCAGAGTGATGAAAGTATTGTCTCCGCCGAGGGTGTTGAGGTTCCTCGGCATCCAGGCTCCGGCGGTGCAGGTGCCGCTGTGGACGCCCGATGGATTTTCTTCTCGTAGGTAGGCGATCTCGGAGAAACCTCGCTCGCCTCGGTCACCCTTGTCACCCTTCGGACCTTGCGGCCCCGCGGCTCCGGCGTCACCCTTCGGACCGGCGGCCCCGGTAAGGCCCTGCGGACCTGCGGGACCTTGTGGTCCCATGGCTCCCGGGAGCCCCTGCGGACCTGTCTCTCCTCTCGGACCAGCAACCCCGTCGTCACCCTTCGGACCCTGCGGACCGGTGGCCCCGGTCAGACCCTGGGCTCCGGTTTCGCCTCTCGGACCTTGCGGACCAACGGCACCGGTCGCGCCGGTGTCGCCCTTCGGGCCTTGAGCGCCCTGCGGACCTTGCGGACCGACGGCACCGGTTGCTCCGGTCGCACCGGTGTCACCCTTCGCACCTTGCGGGCCCTGTGGTCCCTGCGGACCGACGGCACCGGTTGCTCCGGTCAGACCGGTGTCACCCTTCGGACCCTGTGGCCCTTGCGGACCAACGGCACCGATAGAACCAGAGTCTCCCTTCGGCCCTTGCGGACCCATGGCCCCTGCGGCTCCGGCGTCACCCTTCGGTCCCTGCGGACCAACGGCTCCGGTCGCACCGGCTGCTCCAGTGTCACCCTTCGGACCCTGGGCTCCGGTTTCACCCTTGTCACCTTTGTCGCCCTTGTCACCCTTGGCTCCGGCAACTCCGGGAAGACCCTGCGGCCCTGGAAGACCTTGTGGCCCTGGGATCCCCTGCGGCCCCGGTTCCCCTTGGACTCCGGTGATGTCGAGCTCTGAGGGATCCATCGGAACCCAGGCTTCGCCATTGAAGACGAGGACCTGGCCTTCGCTCGGATTGATGTAGGGGAAGACGATTCCGTATTCGACGGCGTCGGAGCGGAGGATCTTGATCTTAGCCTGGATGGTGGCGCGCTCGCTGAGCGCGGAGTTGAGCCGCAGCTCGATCTTACTCGAGACCTGCATGTCGTCCTTGGCGCGGGCGTTGTCCGTACAGCTGACGAAGTAGTAGATCTTATTGTACGAGTGGAGGTTCGACTTCGCGGCGTAGGTACAGGTCACGTCGTTGTCGAAGACGAGCTGGGCGAGGGAGCCGCTCGTCCCGTACCCGCTCACGAGCATCAGGTGGTTCGGGACTTCCACCACACCTTTAAAGCTCATGACCTTCGGAGTGAGCTTCAGCACGGGCTTGGTCTCCCGGCCGGCGACGAGGGTGATGGTCTTCGCCTTCCCGAAGAGCTTCTTGATTAACCCGTCCCAGATGTTCCCGGCCCGTGCCGTGGGAGACGTGAGAACGGTAACTAGAGTGATGGCCCAAAAGGTTTTCATAAACGTACTGCCTTTTATTCTTTTGGAGATATTCGGTTAATTTTATTCGGTACTTGAGTAAAGATGTAGGAAGGCGTAAAAAGGTCGCGGATGTGTAAATAGAATTTGTCTAAATACTTTAATCTTGCTGCTTTTTGCCAAGAAAAGTTGCTAGTAAGTAACCGTGATTCGTATAATGAAAGAGTTGGAAATTAGTGGTGCCCAAGACGAGACTCGAACTCGTACGGATTATTAATCCGAGGGATTTTAAATCCCTTGTGTCTACCATTCCACCACCCGGGCGAGCTGAAAAGCAGGGTAATCATGTTATGTCTCCGCGACTCTGTCAACTGCCGGGGGCCTGTAACTGGATGGATTCAGAATAAAGCTTGATGAAAAAAATTGAACCCGATCTGAAAATTTTCAACCTCTCCCAGCCCATCACCGTCATGGACTGGTCGTCCCTTCTCGGTGACAAGTACCAGGGGTCCCTCTCTCTGAACTGGGAGTTCGTCACCGACCACAGGGACGCGCACGTCATCCTCTGGGACGGAGTGCTCACGCCGAAGGGAGCGCCCTTCTTCCAGAGCGTCCTCCGGGAGATGGGGGACTCGAAGATCCTCCTCCTCTACGGCGAAGCCATGACCGCGCTCCGGAACCACTGGCCCGTGGAGCTCGTCGACCTCGCGGCGGTGAAGACCGTGGACCTCACCGGCTGGAGCATCCTCCCCGAGGACATCCTCGCGGCCCTCGAACTCTGTCACGGAAAGTTGAAGCATGTTTAACTGGAAGGACTTCGAACGGACGAAGCACATCATCTCCCACGTCGGCCGGACCCGGTACCGGGACCAGTGGGGCCAGCACCACGTCTTCGCGAGGCCCGTGAGCCTCCTCGACTGGGCCCACTTCCTGAAGGAGGACCTCGGGTACCTGACCCTCGTGGACATCCTGGGCTACGACCACGGGCCCGACGCCCAGGGCCCGCGGTTCGAACTCATCTACCACCTCCTCAACATGGAAACGCACCAGCGGGCGAACCTCCACCTGCGGGTGGAGGAGGTCGAGGTGATCCCGTCGCTCCGGGGGTTCTTCTCCAACGCCGACTGGCTGGAGCGGGAGCAGTTCGAACTCCTGAATCTGCGCTTCGACTACCAGCCACTCCCGCTCCTCCTGCCCCAGGGGCAGACGGTCTTCCCCCTCCGGAAGACGGCGAAGAAGGCGGCCTGGCCCCTCGAGCCCGCGCTCCGGCCCCCGGCCCTGCGGTTCAACCCGAACAAGTCCGAAGCCCCGTACCCGGAGGAGTCCTACGTCTGGAAGCACTTCGGGCTGGGGTCGCCCACCACGCGGGGTAACTTCGAGTGGCTCGTCTGCCTCGATCCGCAGACCGTGGTGGACTCCGAGGTCCGCATCGGCTACCACCACCAGAACTTCGAGAAGCTCCTCGAGCAGAAAGACTTCCTCCAGGTGCTGCAGCTGGTGGATAAGATCAACGTCGGCGCGGCCCCGACCTACTCCGTCGCCTGGGCCAAGAACATCGAAGAGTCCTACCGGATCAAGCTGCCGGAGCGGGGGCAGGCCATCCGCACCGTCGTGCTCGAGCTCGCCCGCATCGCCGAGCACCTCACGGTGCTCTTCGAGGTCACCCTCTCCCTCGAGCTCGAGGAGTACCGCCTGTTCCTCAACGCCCGGGAGAAGATCTACGAACTCTTCGAACGCTACTGCGGCCACCGGCAGGGCCTCGGCTGCGCGCTCATCGGCGGCGTCCGCGAGGACCTCCCGAACGGGTGGATCGTCGAGTACCAGGACGTCGCGAACCTCCTCACGAAGAACCTCCGGGTCATCCACAACTCGCTCGTGGGCCAGCGGAAGTTCCGCGGGGCCCTCGACGGGCCCGCCGTGAATCCGCAGACGGTCCTCCAGCTCGGTGTGAGCGGGCCCGCGATGCGGGCCGCGGGGCTCAACTTCGATCTGCGGAAGTCCCAGCCCTTCTACTTCTACCAGGACATCGACTTCGACATCCCCATCGGCGTCACCGGAACCGCCTACGACCGGTACCTCATCCGCTACGAGGAGATCTACCAGAGCTTCCGGATCATCACCCAGGTGATCGACAACCTTCCGCTCGGGGAGGTGGTGAGCGAACTCTACGGCCACTCGTACCTGGACGTCCTCAAGCTCTTCCGTGGAATGGAGCTCCCCGACATGTGGCACTACAGTTCCCTCGAGGCACCCTCCGGGGAAGCGGGGTTCAACCTGCTCCTCGGGCCAGAGCTCACGCCGAAGCGCCTCAAGATTAAAACCCCAAGCTTCTCCCTCGCCCAGGCCCTCGGGGTCTTCGTCAGAGGCTTACGGGAAGAGCAGCTACCCTCCTGCCTGGCCAGCCTCGGCATCCGGCAGTGGGAAATGGACCGGTGACATGATCCTAAGTAAAAACCTCTATCGGCAGGTAGGAAGTTTGCGCCACTGGTGGAACCGCCGGCAGCTGAAGAAGCTCACTGGAGAAAGGGTTTTCAAGGCGTTCAAATTACACAAGACCGAGTGGCCGAATAAACTTTATTTCTACTCCCCGAGACTCAAGCGGGTGCCCAAATTCGTCGGGACGAAAGATCAATTATCAAACTGGAAAGAATCGAAGTTGTGTGAGACAATCTGCCCGACTCAAGCGATCAAGGTGACGGCATCCGCATTCACCATCGACGGTCGTGGATGTATCACCTGCGGCCTCTGCGTGGAACTGGCGCCCCCGGGGTTGTTGGAAATGACCTACATCGGTCTAGATAAGGAAAACACAAATGCTTAAACTGATCTCGTTCTTCGTCCTCGCGTACGCCGCGATCTTCTACGCCGTCTCCCACACCATCGGCATCAACGGCTTCTTCGGTGACCTCATCGCCGGGAGCCCGGTCCTGATCCTCGGCACCTACATCTTCTTCATGACCCACCTGACGATCACGTGCATGAGCCTCTCGTTCCACCGCTTCCATACCCACAAGGGTGTGGTGCTGAGCAAGCTCGTGGACCTGCCGATGCAGGTCTGGCTCTGGATGGTGACGTCCATGTCGAAGGTCGACTGGGTCTCCGTCCACATCTACCACCACGCCAACTCGGACCTCGAGAAAGACCCGCACAGCCCGGTCCAGAAAGGGATCTGGCACGTCCTCTTCCTGGGCGTCTTCGACTACGCCGAAGCCAAGTCCTGGCCAGAGGTGATGAAGATCAAGAAGACGATCCGGACCAACCGGCTCGAAGCGTTCATGCACAACAATTCGTTCACCGGTCCGTTCATCCTGACCTTCATCATGATCCTCCTCTTCGGGCCCATCTGGGGCGGCGTGATCGGGATCCTCCACTTCCTCATCTCTCCGGTCTTCGCCGTCGGCGGCGTCAACGCCATCGCGCACTGGTTCGGCTACCGGAACCACGTGACCACGGACAACAGCCGGAACATCGGCTACCTCCTTCCGATCAACTTCCTGGTCTGCGGAGAGATGGACCACAACAACCACCACGCCCACATGCGCTCCTGCAGCTTCCGGCACCGCTGGTTCGAGTTCGACATCGGCTTCGCCTACATCAAGCTCCTGAGCTACCTGGGCCTCGCCAGCATCAAGAACGCGTACACCCCCGCGACCCTGAAGCAGGAAGTGAGCAAGAAGATCTCCGAGCTCATCGAGAGCGACGAGAAGTTCAAGCAGCGCTGCGAGGAGCTCGCCCGCGAACTCAACACCACCTACCAGGAGCTCAAGCGGAAGATCGAAGCCTACCTCCGAGGGGAGAAGATCAAGCTCGAGCGCTCCGTCCGCGAGTTCATGGACGAGGTCCGCCGGAGCATGCTGGCCAACCAGCGCCTCCAGCTTCGAGCGGTCTAACTAGCGAGTTTCCTGGTCGCTCCCACCTCCCGGTGGCGGTGGCCAGGGCTTCAGCCTAGCCTTTCTGTCCGGAATTCTTTGCCCCTCCCTTCGCCCCCAGATCCCCATGGTATCATTTCTCTCAAGGCCCCAGGGGCCCTGACTTCTCATTTTGCTCTACCACACAACCAAGGGTGCCCGGATGGTCCGAATCTTCTTCTTCCTCCTTCTGCTCTCGAGCTTCGCCTTCTCAACCGAGGAGAAAGATGCGGGCCTCCTGAAGATCGACTTCTCCTTCGATGCCCTGAGCCTCGACGGAGAGGGTAAGATCACCAGGAAGAGCAACAGGATCAACGCCAGGAAGGGCCGGGCCGTGCGGATCATCGAGCAGAAGAGCTACCGGAAGTTCCCCGGGTACGTGATCCAGCTCAATGAAGACGGAAGCGAGAAGCCGCAGAAGTACTGGGTCTCGAAGAAGTGGCTCGACCGGGCCCTCGTCTCCACCGTCAAGCAGTTCGGTGAGCTCGAGCGGGCCATCTCCAACATCAATAGCGGAAACGTCGTCGAGATCTGTGACCCGGCGGAGGAGGAGAAGGATGGGGTGGGGGAGAGGAAGCCTCCGGTGGTCCCGCTCTTCGACACCTTCGAAGCGGACTCGGACCAGGACCTAGTCCCGGTACCGGATCCGAAGAAGCCAACCGAGGAAGAGCAGAAGGTCGTGACCTACGGAGACTGTAAGCTCGAAGGCTTCACGCCGGGCAAGGCTTCCCTGGTGAAGGGGAAGCACGAGACGCCGCCGCAGATCTACAGCCGCGGGTACAAGTACCTGGAGGAGATCGAAACCATCCTCCAGAGTCCCGCGTCCTGCGAGGAGAAGCTTGGCCGCTTGAACGCCCTTCCGAAAAGAGTGAGCGTCGAGCAGGTCGACGACCTCATCATCCTCGACTACATCCAGAACAATCTCCAGAAGTACCTCTCCGACCCGTCCCTGCGGGCCCTGCTCGCGGCGACCATGAAGCGCCGGCCGATCATAGGGTCCGTCTTCTGCGGGGCTAAGCCCGCGCCGAAGAACTGCGAGTTCAACGCTCCGGGGATGATCGTCCTCAGCAACGCCCTCATCAAGAAAGAAGTGGAGGCCATCCAGGCACTCGGGCAGAGCAGCGTCACGGGGTTCAGACGCCTGACGCCGCAGCAGCAGACCGCGTACGTCTCGGACCTCTCCACCCACCTCGGGGCCCTCCTCCAGGATCCGGCGAAGACCCAGAGTGACAGCGAAGCCTTCGCCCGGGAGTGCGACAAGAAAGTTTCAAGCGTACTGGGGAAGGGCGAGGTCCACTGCACGGTGAGTGGCTACGCTCTCCAGCGGAATATGGATGTCACTCCGGATGGAACCTACTTCCTCGGGGGCTACGATTCCGGGTACGATGGCCGGTTCCACTGCTACCCGAGCCAGAGAGGGATCTACAACCTCGAAGCGGAACTCCAGGTCCCCGCCGGCGGCGAAACCAGAAGGGCCCTCGGCTGCTACTCCGGCCAGTCGTTTAAGATCTCCATCGCCCACGAGAGACGGGTCGGTGGCAAGATCAAGTTCGGCGGACCGGGCGGAGGCATCGAAACCCCGGGGAGCAAGAACCTCCACACCCACCTGGAGTTCGTCCTCCTGCCGATGAAGCCGCGCAAGCCGGGACAGGACTACGACGAGTGGTGGACCTCCCAGGAGAAGATCGACCCGGTGAACGTCTTCTGCAGAGGCACCTGCGCCGGCGGAAAGTAGAGGAGCCTAGGAACCGAAGAGCTCCCGGCGCTCCTTCTCACAGTT
This sequence comes from Bdellovibrionales bacterium, assembly GCA_005791855.1. Lineage (GTDB taxonomy): Bacteria > Bdellovibrionota > Bacteriovoracia > Bacteriovoracales > Bacteriovoracaceae > Peredibacter. The sequence continues at coordinate 37 of SXUH01000077.1, read as the reverse complement.
AACCGCCGCGAGGAGGCGGAGGAAGTCGGCCCGCGGG
>SXUH01000076.1 GCA_005791855.1 Bdellovibrionales bacterium | reverse complement strand
GACGTCGAAGTCGAGGCCCGCTCCGTGGGAGACGGCGATGGCGGCGAGGGCGTTGGAGACGTTGTGCGTGCCGAGCATGTTGGTCTGCACCCGCAGGATCTTCCTACCCTGGTGCTGGAGATCGAAGCGGGTCCCGGCGGCGCTGAGCTCGACGGCGGTGGCGGTGTAGTCGGCGGCCTCTGGCCCGAGGTCGATCCCGTACCAGCTCACGGGCCGCTTCACCCGGGCCCTGATGGAGACCGAGGCGGGGTCGTTCGCGTTGAGGGCGACCTTTCCGTAGAACGGAACCTTGTTCACGAAGTCGACGAAGGCGTCGACGATCTTCTCCACGCTCCCGTAGTGGTCCAGGTGGTCGTCGTCGATGTTCGTCACGGCGGCCATGATCGGACTGAGGAGGAGGAAGGACCCGTCGGATTCGTCCGCTTCGGCGATGAGGAAGTCCCCGTCACCCTTCTTCGCGTTCCCGCCGAGGTTCTGGACGATGCCGCCGATGATGTGGGTGGCGTCGAGCTTCGCCTCCTGGAAGATGGTGGCGATGAGGCTCGTGGTGGTGGTCTTGCCGTGCGACCCCGCGACGGCGATGCCGAACTTCAACCGCATGAGCTCCGCGAGCATCTCCGCCCGCCGGATCATGGGGATCTCGAGCTCCAGGGCCCGGGCCACCTCCGGATTCTTCCGGTCGATGGCCGAGCTGTAGACGACGAGGGAGGAGCCGGCGACGTTCTCCGGCTGGTGGCCGATGAAGATCTGCGCGCCCTTGCGCGCGAGGTTCTCGACCACGGGAGAGTTATTCAGATCGGACCCGGAGACGGTGTAGCCCAGGTCGATGAGGATCTCGGCGATCCCGCTCATTCCGATGCCGCCGATGCCGATGAAGTGCAGTTTGTTCGTCTTAAGCCAGCCCAACATGGAATTTGATCTCTCGCAGGATCTCATCACAGGTCCGATTACCGGTGGTGGCTCCCTGGGAGTATCTTAGCTCCCCGGCCGCGGCCTTGACCAGGAAATCCTGAGTCCGCGTGACGCAATCGGCGTGGGAGAGCTTCGGATCGAGGATCTCGACGGTGAAGTCCGCTTCCTTCTTGAAGATCTGAGCGTTGTGGACCTGGTGGTTGTCCGTGGCCTGCGGGTACGGGAAGATGAGGACGGGCTTGCGGATGATGGCGAGTTCCGAAACCGTGCTCGCCCCGGACCGGGAGATGATCACGTCGCACCACTCGTACTCGAGCTGCATCTGATCGATGTAGGTCATCGGCAGGTACTTCACCGTCGTGCGGATCTCCGGAGCGACCTCGGTGCCGCCGAGCTGGTGGTGGATGCAGAGGTTCTCCACCGGCGGCGACCGCAGGACGTCGTAGATCACCTTGTTGATCTGGGAAGCCCCGAGGCTCCCGCCGAAGACGAGGACCTTGAGCTCCTTCTCCCGCTGCTTCGGCGGCACCGGCTGGATGGACTTCCGGGTCGGGTTCCCGACCACGCGGACCTTCTTCTGGAGGTGGGCGGAGAGGCCCTGGGTCTCGGTGAAGTGCACGAAGATGCGAGAGGAGATCCACCCGAGGATCCGGTTGGTGAGACCCATGACGGCGTTCTGCTCGATGATGAAGACGGGGATGAAGAGGAGGTAGCCCGCGAGGAGCGATGGCCCGCAGACGTAGCCCCCGGCGCCGACGATGAGCCGGGGCCTGTTGGTGATGAAGAGGAAGAGGATCGAGAAGAAGCTGACCAGGTTCATGGCGACGTTCGCCGCGAGCTGGACGGGGTTACTGGTCCGCAGGGGCTTCGAGTCCAGGTGCCGCACCGGCATCCCCTTCAGGAGCTTGTAGTCCAGGGGCCGCTTCCCCGTGAGGTAGAGGATCTCGAAGCCCTCTTCCTTCAGGGCTTCGCCGACGGCGATCGCCGCGTTGATGTGGCCACCGGTACCGCCGGCGACGAGGACTGCTTTCTTCATAGGTTACTGAAACACGCTTCGGAGCGAGCCCGCCGGGGTCTGCTTCCCCTGGCTCCGGACTTCCTTGGCGTCCCCTGGTTGGATTTTTATACAGGCCATGATGAGGCCCAGGGCCGCGAGGTTCGCGACCATGGACGAGCCACCGTAGCTGATGAACGGAAGGTTCAGGCCCTTCGTCGGGAGCACGCCGAGGACCACTCCCATGTTGAGGAAGGCCTGCAGGCCGATGGCGAAGATCACCGTCGAGACGAGGATGCTCCCCACCCGCGACTTCAGGGTGATGGCCATCTTCAGGCCCACGAAGATGAAGCTCACGAACATGACCGCGGTGACGAAGACGCCGATGAAGCCGAGCTCCTCTCCGATCACCGAGAAGATGAAGTCGTTGTAGGCCTCCGGGAGGTAGAAGAGCTTCTCGTTGCTGTTGCCGAGGCCCTGGCCGAAGAAGGAACCGTTGGCGAAGGCGAGGAAGGACTGGATGATCTGGAAGCCGCTGCCCCGGGGGTCCGCCCACGGGTCGAGGAAGGTGAGGACCCGCTTCACCCGGTACGGAGCGGAGATCATGATCCCGAAGGCCCCGACGAGCCCGACGACGAGGGTCGAGTAGAAGTACTTCCGCGGGAAGGAGCTCAGGAAGGCGATGAAGCCGATGATCATCGAGGAGATGAAGAAGGTTCCGAAGTCCGGCTGGAGGATGAGGATCCCGAGCGGGTAGACCAGGCCCGAGAGGTACAGGAGGCGCTGCTTCGGGGTGTAGTTGTTGAAGTTCTCGAAGTAGCGGATGGCCGCCAGCATGAGGGAGAACTTCATGAACTCGCCGGGCTGGAGGTTCATGAACCCGAGGTTCAGCCAGCGCTTCGAGCCCTTGATGACCACGGAGAGGCCCGGCACGAGGGTGAGGGTGAGGAGGACGCAGAAGAGGGCGTTGAGCTTGTAGGCCTGCTTGTAGAGGTAGAGGATCTTGAACCGGGAGAAGACCATCGCGAGGACGAGGCCCAGGCCGATGTAGACCAGCTGCTTGGTGAGGAAGAAGTAGCTGCTCCCCATGTTCTCCTTGGCGTACATGTAGCTCGCGGAGAAGACCATGATGACGCCGAAGAGGACGAGGAAGAAGACGTTGATTAGAAAATAATTAGTCAATTTTTCTAGTCTACTATTGGCGTCGCTCATTCATGCACCCGGGATTGTTTCCCTAAGTGTAATGTC
>SXUH01000075.1 GCA_005791855.1 Bdellovibrionales bacterium | reverse complement strand
GCGTGCTCTTCGGCGCCGGGGTGGCCGCCTTCGAAACCGGAACGCGCTACGACTGGACCGCCGCCCACCTCGGGACCCTGGTCCGGAACTACCCGAAGTCCCAGTTCTACCGCGGGGCCAAGCTCTGGCTCGCCCTGGCCCACTACAACCAGGGGGACGAGAAGAAGTTCCTCGCCACCGTCGAAGAGTTCCGTCTGAAATACCGAAACACCGAAGAATGGAAAATCCTAAGCAGGTACTATGAAGACATATCTTACAAGATTAAGCAGTAGTCTGGTCCTCGCCCTCCTCGCGGTCCCGGCGCTCGCGAAGCCCGTGGCCCAGGTGACGGAGGTCAGCGGCACCGTCTTCATGGTGACCGCCGACGGGAAGACCACCTCCCTCCGGGCCAACGACCACCTCGAGGACAAGGCCGAGGTCCTGGTGGAAGAGGGCGGCAGCGTCACCCTCAACGACTACTACGACGCGACCTACCACCTCATCGGGGGCACGCACCTGAAGATCTTCAACAAGTCCGTCCAGCTGAAGAAGGGCAAGACCTGGATCCAGTCGAAGACCAAGCAGCACTCCCTGGCCCTCACCACGGCGAACGGCCACGTGGACTACTCCAGCGGAGAGTTCATCTCGTCCTTCGACCAGACCAGCGGCCGCTCGCAGGTCCTCGTGGTGAGCGGAGACGTCTACGTCTCGAACGTCCTCGACCGGGACCTCCGGTACCTGATCCCGGCGGGGAGCTTCACCCTCGTCGACCCGGACGTGGAGAACGGAGTTCCCCGGGCCCCGACCAAGGTCGGGCTCACCTCGCTGAGCTCCGCCCTCCTGGAGTTCAAGCGTCTCCCGGAAGAGATCAAAACCCAGGCCCCGGCCCGGGCCATCGCTTCGGTGAAGGACGAGCCGGCGAAGAAAGGGGAGATCATCTTCATCAGCACCAACCGCCTGCCGGCCTCGGTGAACAACGGACCACACAAGTATTTTAAGAAATTCAAGAAAACTAAAATGAACCCGCAGGAAGCCTACACGGCCGCTCCGATAAAGTTCTACGGCGTGACCGTAGAATCCAAGGAAGAGCCGGTGACCGGTGTCAGCGAAGAAACCAAACCGACCGCGGTCCCTGCTCCAGTGGTTACAAAAGCCACAGAAGAAGTAACTCCTCGGCTTCCAGCATCAATTCCTGCACCAATTCAAGAGCCTAAAAAAGCCCTTGAGACTAAGGCAATTGATCCTGAGTTTGCGAACTCCCTTAAGGAGCAAAGCGAAATGCAGCCTAAGTACTCTAAAGAATTGGATAATCTCATCCATGACCTAACAAGTTACTAGCACTTAGAGCTTATACGCGGGTGTCTAGCTCGAAAAGCTAAGTGTTGGTAATTAATCACTTTTACGTGCGTTAAAAGAAATAATTACATTTAAGATATCTTGAGTTTAAGTTCCATCTAAAGTTGTCTTATTATTACGGCATGGAAAAAACAAGAATGCACGTAACGATCATCGACGACAACAAAGATCTGCTGGAAGTCCTCTCCAGTTCATTAGCTGACTCTTTTGTAATCGAGTCTTTTACCGAGCCGGACAAGGGTCTTGAGTTCATCCGAAACAACCACACGGATGCGATTCTCCTCGACCTCCACATCCCCGGGAAAGACGGGTTCCAGGTTTACGAAGAAGTGAAGCGGGCGAAGCAGAACCTCCCGGTCCTCTTCCTCACCGGTGACTCGGACATGGGGTCTCGCGTGAAGGGACTTGAGATCGGCGCCGACGATTTCTTGATCAAGCCGGTGCAGACCGAAGAGCTCGTCGCCCGGATCCGGAACCGGATCACGCTCTCCAAGCGCAACCTCCAGAACAACAAGGTCATCAAGTTCAAAGACCTGGTCATCGACCTCGACGGGCACCAAGTAATCCTCAACAGCCAGGCCGTGCGCCTGACGCCGAAGGAGTACCAGCTCCTCCTCGTCCTCTCCCAGAACCCGAACCGCGTGATCCACAAAGACGACCTCATCCACATGCTGTGGAAGGACGTGCACGTCGAAGTGAACAACCTCGACACGCACTTCTCCAACCTGCGCCGGAAACTGAAGCCGTTCTCGTCCCACATCAAGACTCTGAAAAATTTAGGGTACGTCCTGCGAATCTAGTTTTTAAACTGTAAATCCATCTCAAATCAGCTATCCTTTGGGCATCAAAGGATAGCTCCATGTTCTACACCCAAGACCCGGCTCTTACTTATGATGACGTCCTGATCGTTCCGAACTACTCCGAAGTCCTCCCCAGTGACGTTGATATCCGCTCCCGCTTCTCGAAGAACATCCCCATGAACGTTCCCATCGCCTCTTCGGCGATGGACACCGTGACGGAGTCGCGGACGGCGATCGTCATGGCCCAGGAAGGCGGCATCGGGGTGATCCACAAGAACCTCACTCCCGAGGAGCAGGCCTTCGAGGTGGAGAAGGTGAAGAAGTACGAATCGGGGATGATCATGGATCCCTTCACGGTGAACCCCGAGCAGTCCATCTCCGCGCTCTTCGACCTCATGAAGAAGTACAAGATCTCCGGGTTCCCGGTCATCGACTCCGACCGGCACCTGGTGGGGATGATCACCAACCGGGACCTCCGCTTCGTCTCCGACACCACGAAGAAGGTCAAGGACGTCATGACCTCGAAGAACCTCGTCACCGCTCCCGAGGGCACGAGCTTCGCCCGGGCGAAGGAGATCCTCCAGAACCACCGGGTGGAGAAGCTCCCGGTGATCAACGCCGAGGGGAAGCTCCGGGGCCTCATCACCATTAAAGACATCGAGAAGACCATCGCCTACCCGAACGCGAACAAGGATCAGTTCGGCCGGCTCCGCGTGGCCGCCGCCTGCGGCGTGGGCCCGAAGGAAGTGAAGCGGGTCGAGGCCCTGATCAAAGCCCAGGTGGACGCCGTCGTCGTGGACACGGCCCACGGCCACTCGAAGGGCGTGATCGACATGGTGAAGACCATCAAGGCGATGAAGGCGACCGTCGACGTCGTCGCCGGGAACGTGGCGACGGCGAAGGCCTGCGAAGACCTCATCGCCGCGGGCGTCGACGGCATCAAGGTCGGGATCGGCCCCGGGTCGATCTGCACGACGAGGATCATCGCCGGGATCGGCGTCCCGCAGATGCAGGCGATCTTCGACTGCAAGGCTCCCTGTGAGAAGGCCGGCGTCCCGTTCATCGCCGACGGCGGGATCAAGTACTCCGGAGACATCGTCAAGGCCCTCGCCGGCGGCGCGGGGACGGTGATGATCGGATCGCTCTTCGCCGGAACCGACGAGGCGCCGGGGGAGATGGTCCTCTACCAGGGCCGGGCCTACAAGATGTACCGGGGCATGGGCTCCCTGAGCGCCATGGAGAAAGGGTCGAAGGACCGCTACGGCCAGAGCGCGGTGGAGGAAGTCTCGAAGCTCGTCCCGGAGGGGATCGACGGGCAGGCGCTGGTGAGGGCGGTGCGGGATCGGGGCGTGGTGATCTCGGGGGGGCAGGACAGCCTCAAGGGGCGGATCGTGCGCATCGGGCACCTCGGCAGCCTCACCGTCGAGGACGTCGTGATGGCGCTGGGGGCGCTCGGCGAGTCGCTGGCGCAGCTTGGCTGGGGGGTCGATCCGAGGGCGGGTGCGGCGGCCGCGTCCGCGATCGGGGCTGCGCGCTGAGGCGTGCGCGGGTCGG
>SXUH01000074.1 GCA_005791855.1 Bdellovibrionales bacterium | reverse complement strand
TCCCAAGGTCGCGCAGCTCGAGAGGAGGATGAGGAAGAGGAGCGGTGGAGGAGTCGTCCTCCACCGCGGGGAATGCTTACTTAACAGTGTTGCTATCTTTGTCGCGGGAAGTGGCGTTGCTGTAGAACTGGCTACCGAGCTTCTGGAGCTTGACGTTCGTCCAGTACTTCTTCCCGGTCGGGAGGCTCAGGGCGATGTCGGTGTTCGGTCCCACGAGCTTCACGATGGACGGTCCGTAGACGACCTTACACCCGAGGCCCAGGAAGCGCGGAGTGCACACCTGGACGATCGCCTGGAGTTCGGAGCCCTGGTCTTCGCCGTTGAAGAACTTGGCCGGGACGTTGATCGAAGCGACGTAGCCGCTAGCGGACTTCGCCATGAGGACGGAGACTTCGTTGATCGGGAAGGCGTTCTTGATCCGGGTCCCGTCGAGCTCGAGGCCAGTGCCGCGGTCGAAGTAGGTCGCCTTGTAGCTGTTGTACCCTTCGGTGGAGATGCCGATGTCACCCTCGGCCGAACCGACGGTGATGGTCACGTGGTCGACCTCGAAGGACTGGAGCACCTGGTTCTTGACGGAGACGGTGAGGTCCCGGTTCTGGGAGTGCGAGTAGGTCCGGGTCTCCTGGAGCACGTACTGGATGCACGGCCGGGAGACGGTCCGGCAGCTCGAGGCGGTTCCGTAGCCGAGGTTGATGCGGTTTTCGTAGCCGTACTGCTCGACGACGTAGCTCGCGAACTTGTTGTTGTACCCGAGGCGCTCGAGCCGGGATTCGATCTGCCGGATGGTCGACTTGAACTCGCTCCAGGACCGGGGCTTGAAGGTGAGGAGGTTGTGCTCGACGATCTTCTCGGCGGTCGCCTGGCCGATGCCTTTCACGGCCTTGGCAAGCGCGGCCGGCTTCTCCGCCTTCGGAACGTTGTAGAAACCGTACCACTGGCCGGTGCTTCCGTCGCCCTGCTCGTCAGTGCACTCGGCTTCGGTGCAAGTGGTCTGGACCGGAACGATGACTTCTTGGATGCGGTAGAACTTGAGCTGGAAGTTAAGGTTGTAGCGGCTGTCGTTCTGTGCGATCCGGATTTTCTGGGACGCTTTTTCTACTTCGTAGCGCTGACCAAAAACCTGGAATGACGAGATTGCGAGAATAAAAATCAGCAGATTTTTCATTTTTGAATCCTGTTAGAGGTTTGATTGGATGGCTTATACTGCTGAAAGGAAGGAAAGTTAACCTAAAAAACGTTAAATCTTAAAAAACCTTACATTTGCCTATTCGTACTAAGCTCGGCTTTGTGAGTCAAGAGGCCTAGGAGACTTTCCGCACGGCCGCCTTGCGACTCCGGGCCTTGCGCAGGAGCGGCCGGTAGACCTTGCCGTGGACCTTCACCACGTGGAGGGCGGCCACCTGCCGGGCCTTGCGGACGCCGACGATGCTCTCGTTGGCCACGCTCAGGAGGAAGTCCCGGTCGTTCTTTCCGTCGAGGAAGATGGCGAGCTTCACGATGGCGATCTGGTGGGTCTCGTCGAGCTGCGGGAAGACCACGTAGAAGGCGCTGATGGTCTTGGTGTCGTGGGTGTTGCTCAGACCCTGGAGGATCTCCTGGGGGAGCGTGTGCAGGCCACCGCGCTTGTTGGACCAGATGAGGGCGCGGACGAGGAAGTGCTTCGGGGAGAGGAGGGCGAGCATCGCCATGGCGCGGGTGCCGGAGTGGGTCTTCGAGTCCTTGGACTCTTCGTCCAGGGCGGTGATCATCTTCTTCAGGAACACGGTGCTGATGCAGGCGAAGGCGATGGAGATGAGGAGGTGGAGCGTGGTGATCCCTGAGATGAGGGAGTACTGCTCCTTCACCGTCCCGTACACGGCGAAGGCCACGAGCCCCATGAGGGAGCCGATCCCGAGGAAGGAGCTGTTGTGGAACCGGCGGAGCACCTCCTGGGTGGAGGAGGAAAAGCCCGAGGCGAGGAGCTGGATGGTGGGCTGGTAGAAGACCTTGTCGAAGCTGCGCTGGAGGGCCGCGAGCCAGATGAGGATCGGCAGGCCCCCGGAGAGGAGCCCGGTCCCGAAGAGGCACTGGACGATGGCCAGGCCCGAGAGGGCGACCTCGGGCCGCTCGAGCTTGGTGGACATCCAGCGCTGGCGCTTCAGGAGCCACAGGCCCATGGTGATCACGCTGCTCAGGAGGTAGAACCTCGCGACCATGTCGGTGGGATCGGCGGTGCTCTGGCGGAGGGCGTACTTGAAGCCGGTGTCGGCCGAGACTTTCAGGAACCCGGCGAAGGCCCCGAGGACCATGATCCAGGGGAGGAGGTTCACCGACGTCTGGCCCTTGGAAACGGGGAAGACCGTTGGCCCCCGTTCCTCGTAGTTCGGCATGATGAAGAACGGGAGGTGGACGCAGCCCAGGGCGATCACGTTGAGGGTGAGGACGAAGGCGGTGTTGTCCACCGTGGCCGTCACCGACGCCGCCAGCGTGCCGATCTCGTAGGCGAGGACTCCGTAGCCGATGATCTGTCCGGCGCTGATGGGCCCGTAGCGGTGGAGCACCTGCGAGTACGCGTGCCACTTCATGGTCTCCCCGAGGAGGATGGCGATGAGGGTGGAGGCCACCGGGTACTGCGGGAACATGTCGTGGACCACGTAGAGCGTGATCCAGAGCGGAACCATGGTCGCGGCGGCGAAGACGGGCCTGTGCACGTGAGCTAAACTCTTCAGGAGG
>SXUH01000073.1 GCA_005791855.1 Bdellovibrionales bacterium | reverse complement strand
GCACTTCATGCGCTCGCCGAAGGCCCTGCTCATGGGGGACGCGTTCACCGCGGTCAACGACGACGACTTCTCCCTCTTCTACAACCCCGCGTCCCTCGGGCGGCACAAGCGGGACCTCACCATGTACCCGTTCAACTTCCAGTTCTCCGGGACCAACGTGCTCCAGGACACGGACCGGTTCGAGGACTTCCCCGACGAACCGGTGGGGGTCGCGGACGTGCTGATGAACTACCCGGCGCACGCGAGCCTGGGCCTCGCCCCGGGGCTCAAGCTCTTCAACGTCGGCGTGTCCTTCATCCTGAACGAGAGCTTCGATGCGCTCCTGCGGAACCCGGCCCACCCCATGCTGGACCTCGACATCCACTCCGACCGCGGCGTCGTCGCGGGAGTGGGGATCCCCATCGGCCCCGGGCGGATCAGTAAGAAGAGCCAGAGCGGTAGCCAGACCTCCGTCGGCCTCTCCGGAAAGTACATCGAGCGCACGGGCCTCGTCGGAACCTACGCCCTCTCCGGGCCGACGGTCCTGGACTCCCTCGGGAAAGACGAGATCAGCGACGTCCTCAAGGGCCTGGGCCAGGTCAAGGGGATCGGCTGGGGCTTCGACGCCGGGATCGAGCACGTGATCAAAGAAGGGAACTCCCAGTACGTGGTGGGCCTCTCCGCCATGGACATCACGAGCACGAGCTTCACCGTTCCGGAGACGGCGGGCGATCTCAAGGTCGCCAAGATCCACGATTCGGTGAACCTGGGCCTCGCCATGGGACAGGAGTACTCCCTGTTCCACTACGTGCTCTCCGCGGACATCCGGTCGCTCAACGAGCAGATGGAGTTCGGCCGCCGGGTGCGCGTGGGCGCACAGGTCGGGATCCCCGGGCTCACCGTTATGGCGGGAATGAACAGCGGCTACTACAGTTATGGTGCAATGCTGAATCTCGGATTCATGAAGTTCACCGCTGGATTCTACGACATCGAAATGGGCACCACGTACCGCCAGATCAAGTCCGATCGCCTCATCATTTACCTGAGCTTATTTGACTTTTCATTCGATGCTTAATTTCCTATCCTAAACCGAGGCACGCGCCCCACCACGGATAGGAGGACCTTTGAATAAAACGTTCATCTTGGACACCAACGTCCTGTTACTTGATCCCCTCGCCATCAACAAATTCGGTCCGAGCAATAAAGTCTTCATCCCCCTGACCGTGATCGAGGAGCTCGACCGGTTCAAGAAAGATCAGAACGAAAACGGCCGGAACGCCCGGTACTTCTCACGGCTCATCGACGGCTTCCGCAACCAGGGCTCGCTCTTCGACGGCATCAAGCTCGAGAACAGCGGCACCCTCCAGGTGAGCGTCACCAAGGAGTACAAGGGCCAGGTGGCCCACGGCCTGCGCCTGGACCTCAACGATAACATCATCCTCGCCTCGGCCCTGCACCTGAAGGACGCCGGGGAGAACGTCACCCTCATCACCAAGGACATCAACCTGCGGCTGAAGTCGGACGCGGTGAACATCCACGCGGAGGACTACGAGACCACCGACGTGACCGTCGACGAGCTCTACTCGGGCCAGCGGCTCGTGAGCTTCGACCTGGAGAAGATCGAGCACTTCGAGAAGGAGCGCTTCCTGAAGATCGAACCCGGAGACATCCAGGGCCTCTACCCCAACGAGTACCTGGTCATGGCGGACAAGAACAATCCGTTCAAGAAAGTCCTCGGGCGCTTCCACGCGAAGAAGGGGGGCCTCGTCCCGCTGATCAAGCCGAAGGAAGGCGTCTGGGGGATCCACCCGAAGAACATCGAGCAGCAGTTCGCCCTGGACGCGCTCTTGAACAACGAGATCAACCTCGTGAGCCTCGTGGGGAAAGCGGGAACGGGGAAGACCCTCCTCGCCATCGCCGCGGGCCTCGAGTGCGCCATCACCAAGCAGAACTACTCCCGGGTCCTGGTCTCCAGGCCGATCGTCCCCATGGGCCGCGACCTCGGCTTCCTCCCGGGGGACATCAACGAGAAGCTCGGGCCCTGGATGCAGCCGATCTTCGATAACATCGACTTCCTCTTCGGGAACCAGCGCGCGCGGAACGAGATGACCACGTGGGACGAGCTCATCAACCAGGGCCTCTTGCACGTCGAGCCCCTGACCTACATCCGGGGCCGGTCCCTGCCCCAGCAGTTCATGATCGTCGACGAGTCCCAGAACCTCACCCCGCACGAGATCAAGACCATCATCACCCGCGCGGGGGAAGGGACGAAGATCGTCCTGACCGGGGACTCCGAGCAGATCGACAACCCGTACCTCGATTCCCTGAACAACGGACTGGTGTACACCATCGACAAGCTCAAGGGCGAAGAGATCGTCGCCCACGTCAAGCTGCAAGTCGGGGAGCGGTCGCCGCTCTCGGAGATCGCCTCGAAGCTCCTATGATGAAGAAAGGCTACCAGCGCAAGCACCTGCGGGCTCCGTACAAGGAAAGCATGCTCTACGCCGACGGCCCCTACGTCCTCCGGGCGCAGACCCTGAACCTCTCCGAAGGCGGGATCCTCCTGAACCAGCTCCCGAGCTTCCCCGAGACCTCCCGGATCCCGGTGATGTTCTCCGTGCCCGAGATCCCCGCGCTCCGGAACTACAACCTCCTGAAGCTCCAGGTCTCCCCGAAGGACCTCTTCAAGCGGACGGTGGTCCGGGTGAAGGCGGAGCTCGTCCGGCGGGACGAGCTCTCCCAGAACCTGGACAACATCTTCCGGTCACGGTTCGGCCTGAAGTTCGTCGAGGTGGAGCCGGCGGCGCTGAGGCTCATCGGCGAGTACGTCGAGAACTACACCGCCAACCTGACCTACCTCCAGACCCTCATCGACTCCTACGAGACCGACGAGGAGACCCGAACGCGGACCCGGACCCTCGCCGCCGTCCTCGGGTACCCGCCGGCACTAGGGCCCGGAGAGCTGCTGTCGCAGGTGCTGAAGGACTACAAGAGCCTCCAGTGGCTATAGGCTGACCTTCAGGAGATCGCAGTTCCGCGGGACCGGGAGGGCGGGGAAGCTCACCGGCAGGAGCTTTATCAACCGGCATTCCCTGCGCTTGTACTTCGAGGGCTTCTGGTTTTGATTCTTCTTGTCCTTCTTCCCTTCCACTCCGTAGAAGCAGTCCACCACCACGCTGATCTGGGTCGGCTTGCCTTTCTCGGCGAAGGCCACCTGGTACCGCTCCGTGAGGTAGACCCAGAAGTTCTCGTAGAGCGGGATCTCGTGGTACTGGGCCCTGGTCTTCTTCGGCTTCCCCTCGACTTCGAGCCGGGGGGAGAGGTTGGACCTCAAGTGTTCCAGCCCCGCGGGATTGCCGTAGACGCAAAGGGCTTCCTTCCCCGTGACCTCCAGAAAACTCTCGCTGTCGAGGTTTAGAGTGGCCTTGTACGCTTCACTGATGATGAAGGCAGGGTTCTGCTTGAACCCGAAGAGATACGGGTCACAGGCCGCAAATATAAGCGAAAGGAAAAGGAGGCTAAGGTTTTTCAGGTAACCTTAAATGCCTTCCCAAGTTGAACAGCTTTATCAAAGTGGTCCATTACTTATTCATAAAAATATAATTAGTCAAAAAAGTTATTATTCACAAAAAAAGAAAAAGCTAGGTCATT
>SXUH01000072.1 GCA_005791855.1 Bdellovibrionales bacterium | reverse complement strand
CGTGATCCTGAAGATCCTCCGCGAGGACGTCGTCCAGGAAGAATAGACCTACTCCGGATCAACCCCGAAGTTCATGTGACCCGCCGGCGGAGGAGTGCCTTCGGCAGCGTTGGTTGTTCCGGGATTCGTTCCGGGAGCGGGCTGGGCCTGTGGGGCGACCGCTGGATCCTTCTGCGCCGGGATCTGGAGGTTGAAGTGCGGGGTTTTCCAGTTCTCTGGTCCGGCCTGTGCGCTACTGCTACAGCGGTAGGAGTACGGGAGCTCGAAGGTCCGGACCTCGTTCGGATCACCGGTGAAGGCGCAGAATTCTGCCGACTCGTAGGAGGAGTAGCCGTCGAAGAGCTTCTGGTCGTCGATCTGGGTGATGGTAGTGGTTTTCTTCCCATCGTCCTTCGCCCGGGTGGAATCGTCCTTGGTGTACTGGATGGTGTCGACCTTATTGTAGTACGCGAAGTAGGCGGGGAGAGCGTACTTGAACTTATAGGATGAGTTCACCTTGGTCCACAGGTTCGGCTCCGAGGCTCTCTGCCGCGTGCCCTCGATCTTCACCTGGGCGGAGTCCGTGCTCGTCTCCAGGGCGATGCTCTTGGCGCAGCTCTTCTTCACCAGGTCCTTGATCATCGCGGAGTTGGTGGGGAGGTCGATCTTCAGGAACTGGCTCCGCCGGCCTTCGCCGGTGATGAGGAAGATGACGTTGCTCTCCTCCCGGTCGTCGTAGCGGCCCCAGACGCTGATCCGGATGGCTTCGCCGGCGGCCGAGCCGTCGCTGTTCTTGGTCTCGACCTTCCAGCTGTCTCCCCGCTGGAAGGAGTTGAGAGACTTCTTGGATTCGTTCAGGAAGTCCCTGAGGTTCCCCTCTTCCCGTTTCAAGCAATTGTTCGCCTGGAGGGTGGAGAGGTACTCCTTCTCCTGCGCGTCTAGCATGTAGCTCCCGTCGATCTCCCGCGGCTTCCCGCAGGCAGCGAGGAGGGAGAGGACGATCAGAGGAATGTGGGCTCTCATGGTAGGCACCTTGTTCCGGGAAAAATTAAATTCCTTACTTCCTTACAATTCCGGTGCCAGCGGAAGACCCATTTTGGCACCGAAAACTGTCGAAATTTTTGACGGCTGTAGCCTTCGTTTCGATGACACGGCTCTCTCCAGAATTCGCAGATTCTTAGTTTAATTTATCGAAGATTTTAAGGTAGGAATAGGAAACTAAAAAAGGAGTGTTCCCATGAGGCCAATGGTTTTCCTGTTCGCTTTCATCCTATCCATCGCTAGTTCCTTCGCGCAAAACATCCGCTTCGAGAGTCTCTCCGAGGGTCGGATCAAGGCCACCGGCACCGGCTTCTACGACAGCGCCACCGGGAACCGCCAGGTGAACTTCTACCACAACGGGAAGTTCATCACCCAGATCAACATGGACTACAACGGAAGCTTCACCTACACCTCCCGGAGCTACTCGTTCCAGAACAACGACACCCTCACGGTGAAGGTCCTCCAGTACATCAGCCACAACACGCACTACGAGCGGACCGGGAGCTACTACTACCGGCCCGGGCCTTCGACCGACGAGCGGCTCACCTTCACGAGCCTCCCGAACGGCCAGATGCGAGTGGTGGGAAGGAACCTCGGGGACCGCTACGCCGATGGCCAGGTGAACTTCTACCGCAACGACCGGTACTTCGCGCAGATCCGCATGAACGCCAACGGGTCCTTCTCCTACACCTCTCCCATGAACACCTTCTACCGCGGTGACCGGTTCACCGTGAAGGTCCTCCAGTACTGGGGCAGCGGCCGCCACCTCGAGAGCTCGCAGACCTACTTCGGAGAGACCCCGGACGACGACTACGTCGTGGCCTGTACCCGCAACGCCACGAACTACGCCAACCAGCGCCTCTGCATCGAGCTCCGGGTCCCGTCGCACATCTCCTACGCCTGCGGGAATGACACCCGGACGAGCGAGAACGAAGCCATCTGCCTTCGCTACCGGTCCGCTCCGGAGAAGACCACCGCCTGCCACGAGTACATGCGGACCATCTACAACGAAGCCTCCTGCTTGAAAATCCAGGGCCTTACTCCGTCCCGGATCCGGCACTGTGGAATCTCTTCACGGGATGAGCAGGAAGAGCTCAGATGTATTAGAATCTAGAAAACTTCCCGGGGGCCCGCGTGGCCCCCTCTACTTAAGGATAGCCCTGTGAACCTCCTCTACTCTCTCCTATTGCTTTCGATCTCCATCCCCGCGCTCGCGAGACCGGTGTTCCCGGGAGAACTGAAGGACGAGCTCCACAAGGCGACCGCCGAAGGCCACAGGTCCCTCGACTACAAATCCGCCCGGATCAAGATGTTCAACATCCTCTACCTCGAGCAGGACGAGCAGGGCTTCTACAACAAGGACGTCTACTGCACCACCAAGCACTACCGGGCTTCGGCCACGGAAGCCGCTCCCACCATCGAGCTCCCGGACCACACCGTGATGAACACCGAGCACACCTGGCCCCAGAGCCGCTTCAGCACGGAGTTCAACGACGAGGTCCAGAAGACCGACCTGCACCACTTGTACCCGACCTTCTCGAAGATCAACGCCGAACGCGGGAACTACCAGTTCGCGGAGGTGGGAGTGGAGACCAACCGGAAGCCCCTCTCCTGCGCCGTGAGCAAGCTCGGGAACCCGAAGGGCTACGGCCAGGGCGTGTTCTTCGAGCCGCACCAGAGCCACAAGGGGAACGTCGCCCGCGCCCTCTTCTACTTCTCCATACGCTACAAGCTCCCCATCGCTCCGGTGGAGGAGATCTTCCTGAAGTACTGGCACATGATCGATCCGGTGGATCCGGAGGAGAGCAGAAGGAACGAGCTCATCTCGACCATCCAGAATAACCGGAACCCGTTCATCGATCGGCCCGAGCTAGTGCTCCAGATCTCGGATTTCTAAAACTTGTAACCGCCGCCGAGGGCGTAGGTCCAAACTTCACTAACCCCTAGGTCTTTCTGGATCCGGTTGAGGCTCGTGTCCGAGGCTTCTCCGCTCTGGCGGCGGAACCCGTAGGTCTCTCGCTCCAGAATCTTGTAGTTGTTCTGGGTCACCGAGAGGCCAAAGAAGTGGCCCTGGCCGGAGGTGAAGTTCACCCCGAGGCCCAGCTTGAAGTTCACCAGGTGGTCGGTGAAGAGCACCTTGTAGCGCTCGTTGGTTCCGCCGGTGTTGTAGCTGTAGTTCGCCCCGTTCTGGGCGTAGGCCATCCCGAGGCCCCCGAGGACGTAGGGTTCGATGGTGAGGTAGGTCATCTCCTCCATGAGCGGGTTCTTGGTCTTCATCTCGAACATGTACCCGAGGGTCTGGACCACGTCCGCACCCATGAGCTGGCTCTGGCGGCGGTAGTAGGAAAACTGGGGAGCGTCTTCGGTCGCCCCCGACTTGTAGCTCAGGGAATCGAAGACCCCCTGGAAGTACGCCTCGACCTTCGTCGCCGTGGTGACGCCCGGGCGGATGAAGAACTCCCGGCCAAAGCCCAGCCGCAGGCCCCAGAGGTCCTGGTTCACCTCTTCGATGTTCCGCTTGACCCCCACGAAGTCGAAGGGAGCTTCGTACTTCGAGTGCTCGAAGAAGTAGCTCAGGACCCAGTGGCTGGCCCTGCGCTCGAAGCGCTTCTGGGGCTCGCCGTTGCCGGACTCGATGACGATGGGGACGTCCCCGTCCGTGACCTGCGCGAGGCCGGGGAGGGGGGAGAGGCAGAGGGCGAGGAGGATGAAGTTTCTCATCATCCCATTATCGACGAGGCTGGAAAATTGTCAAAGCCTATCAGGCCCGGTTCACGCTGATGACCTCTTCCATCTGCTCGATCGCGCTGATGGTCCGGAGGAGCTCCGAGTAGTCCTTCACCTCGATCTCGAAGATGAAGTTCCCCTTCTGGTCCGGCATCGAGCGGGCGATGGCCGAGCGGATGTTGATCCCCGCCGTGTTGATGGACTTCGAGATCTTGCTCAGGATCCCCGGCTTGTCGTGGGTCGTGACCTTGATGTTCACCGGGTGGCTGAAGACGTAGTGCTTGTTCCACTCGACGTGGATCTGCCGGGACTTCTCTATCTCCGCGATCCGGGTGCAGCCCACGGTGTGGACGGTGATCCCGCGGCCCCGGGTGATGAGGCCCGTGATCGGGTCCCCCGGGATCGGGTTGCAGCAGCGGCCCATCTTCACCAGGATGTCGTCCAGGCCGTCGACGATGACCGCGTTGTCGCTGCTCGAGCTCTTCCGCGCGGACTTGCTGACCTTCTTGTAGTAGCTCTCGAGCTCCTTGTCCTCTTCCTTGAAGTCGAGCTCGTCGGTCTCCGTGAAGACGATGGACGGGACGTCCACCAGGACTTCTTTGATCGGGAGATGGTTCGACCCGATGTTCACGAAGAGTTCCTCGAGGTTCTTGTAGTGCCGCTTGTCCAGGATCGCCTTGAACTCCCCCTTCTTCTCCAGGACCTTGATCGACGTCTCGAACTTCTTGAGCGCCTTCTCCAGGAGCTCCTCGCCGAGCTGCCGGTGCTCGTCGCGCTCGACCTTCATCAGGTGCTGCTTGATCTTGGTGATGGCCCGGGAGGTCTTGCAGATCTTGAGCCAGTCCTTGGACGGCGTCTGGGTCTTCGACGTGAGGATCTCCACCGTGTCGCCGGACTTGAGCCGGTACTTCAGCGGGACCATCTTGCCGTTGACCTTAGCCCCGACGGTCTTGTTCCCGACCTCCGTGTGGACGGCGTAGGCGAAGTCCAGCGGGGTGGCCCCGTAGCGCAGCTCCTTCACGTCTCCGGTGGGCGTGAAGATGAAGACGCCCCCGACGTCCAGGTCGTTCTTCACCACGTCCATGAACTCGGAGGAGCTCTGGACGTTCTGGTTGAACTCCATGAGCTCCTCGACCCACTGGAGCTTGCTCCCGGCGTCGGTCTTGTTGCGTTCCTTGTACTTCCAGTGCGCGGCGACCCCGCGCTCGGCGACCTCGTGCATCTCGAAGGTCCGGATCTGGATCTCGATCCGCTCGGCCTTCGGGCCGATGACGGTGGTGTGGAGCGACTGGTAGTTGTTCACCTTCGGGATGGCGATGTAGTCCTTGAACCGCCCCGGGACGGGCGTGAAGGCCGAGTGGATGATCCCGAGGCACTTGTAGCACTCGGTGATGTTGTTCACGAGGATCCGGAACGCGAGGAGGTCCTGGATCTGCTCGAAGTCCACGCCCCGCTGCTGCATCTTCTTGTAGATCGAGTAGAAGTGCTTGGGCCTGCCGGTGACCTCTCCGGTGACCGAGTACTCGAGCATCTTCTCCTCGATGAGGTTGTGGGTCTCTTCGATGTACGACTCCCGCTCCCGCTTCTTCATGGCGATCTTCTCGGCCAGGCGGTAGTAGACGTCCGGGTGGAGGTAGCGCAGGCACAGGTCCTCGAGGTCCGCCTTCACGGAGTTGATCCCCAGGCGGCTGGCCAGGGGGACGTAGATGTCCAGCGTCTCCTGGGCCTTGCCCATCTGCTTCTCTGTGGTCATG
>SXUH01000071.1 GCA_005791855.1 Bdellovibrionales bacterium | reverse complement strand
GAAGGCTTCGTCCCGAAGGACCGGGACTCGAAGGAGTTCCTGCGGGCCCTGGACCGGGTCCGGGACGGGAAGACCTCCTTCGAGCCCCTCGCGGGGGCGGCGGCACCCAGGAAACCAGAAGCGGAGATCCTCTCGGCCCGGGAGCAGGAGATCCTCCTCCTGCTGGCGAACGGAATGAGCTCGAAGGAGATCGCGGCGAAGCTCTCCATCAGCACCCGCACGGTCGAAACCCACCGGCTCAACATCATGAAGAAGCTCGGGACGACCAACTCGGCGGAGACCATCTCTGTCGCGGCGAGGAAGAATCTCATCTAGAGTTCCCTCCGTGAAACTACGTAGTGGAAGTTTTCCCGATCTTTTTGAGAATTTTTTAAATTCAACCCTTTGAACGCTCTCTGTAAATTCTTCGAGGGGCACGATTGCTAAGGCACCCGATCCTTTTTATAAAGATTCCCTTCAACTTCCTAAGGAGTCTCTATGAAATGGCTTGCTCTCGTCCTCATCATGTTCGCCGATCCGGTGCGCGCGGAACTCTACAACTCCGCCAACAATCCGAACAACTTCAACCGCATCTCGGGGATGAACCTGGTCAGCAAGTTCGACCTCCTTCCCAGCAAGGGCTCCCTCTCCGATAAGCGCATGGGCTGGTCCGAAAGCTACTGGCCTTCCAACAAGGGGGGCATCGCCTACCGCTGGAACCATCCGGATCCGATGCCCTTCAAATACCGCCTCCACACCAGAGAAGAGGTCCAGAAGATGGGCCGCAAGGAGCTCGAGCAGCTCTCTCCGGCGGAACTCTACGACATCGCCAACGACGACTTCACCTACACTCTGACCAAAACGAGCTTACAGAAATATAGCCCCCGGGACCTCTGGTGGGAAGGAATCTGCCACGGCTGGGCCCAGGCCGCGGCCCACTACCCGGAGCCGGCCCCGGTCCTCGTGAAGAACCGGAGCGGGATGACCGTTCCCTTCGGCGCCTCCGACGTGAAGGCCCTCCTGGCCATGCACGAAGCCTACAACTACGGCGGGAAGTTCGGCTTCGTCGGAGTCCGCTGCAAGGCCTCCGGCAAGGTCGAAGGCGAAGGCGACGAGCGGGACGCGAACCCGAACCCGCCCGCGCCAGAAATCGCCGACGCCCCCGACTGCAAGGACGTCAATGCCGGCGCCTTCCACGTGGTCATCACCAACATGCTCGGGATCCTCGGGAAGGGCTTCGTGGCGGACATCGACCGCTTCGGTGACGTCTGGAACCAACCGATCACCGGATACAAGATGAGCGTGGTCGGGGAGGAAGCCGTCTCCGCTGAGCACCAGGCGGCGGGAATCTCCCGTCGGGTGAAGGTGGAGATGGTCATGGAGTACGGAGAGGAACTGAAGTTCTGGACCCGGGAGCTCGAGGCCGCCGGCAACCGGAACTTCGTCTCGAAGCTCCCGGTCATCGGAACGCCCGCGCAGAAGAACCTCACGAAGAAGTACAGCTACGTCGTCGAGCTCAACCAGAGTGGGAACGTCATCGGCGGGGAGTGGCTCTCGGCCACGAGGCCCGACTTCCTGTGGATGTTCGAGCGGGCGAAGGCCTTCAAGAATTCCCCCGTGCCGCTGGCGAACCTGAAGAACATCTACCGGCCCATCAAGCTCAAGTGAGAGGAGAGACCATGAACAAGCTATTCCTACTTTCGATCCTAGTGCTCCTCGCCTCCTGCGGGAAGGACGGCTCGAGCTCTTCCAGCGTGAAGGGCCCCGGGCCCATGAACCAGGAGTACGAAGAAGTCCTAACCGATTCCATTCCGGATCTCTTGAACGTGACCCTGGACGTCCCGGTGGAAGTCACCACGGACCGGATCCAGTTCCTGAGAGATGCCTCCGTCGCCGACTCGGGCGCGCACATCACCTGCCGGCTCCAGACCGGAACCGGAGACATCTGGCACCACACGCTCCGCGGACCGAACCTCTCGGTCGACCTCGGCACCGGCCAGCCGCTGACCTTCAAGAAGGAATCGAGCCTCGGCGCTCATCCCTACGGAGTGTGGCACTGGCAGGGAGTCGAGAACGGGATGAAGGTCCTCCGGCAACTCACCCTGCTCGAAGGCCGCCTCATCCTGAGCCAGGACTGCCAGGGCTAGGGACTCTCACCGGATCCGGTTGCCGGGTCCGGTTTCTTCTTCCGCAGGATCTTCGCCTTGGGGAGCTTCGAGAAGTCGAAGGTGTACCCGTACCGGCTCTGCCGGAGCCGGCGCCGGTAGACCGCCCTGACGACGGACAGGAACAGGACGGTGAGGAGGGTGACGAGGATGAACGCGAGGAGTGTCTTTGGCATCGTCTCCGAGTCTACCAGAACCAGGAAATTTGATTATCCGTATTTCTACGCAGTCCCGAGCTTCCGCCGGATCCGCGGGAGGCTTTCCCGCTCGAACCACTCGTTCTTCTTTAACCAGATGTTATTCCTCGGTGACGGGTGCGGGAGGACGACGAACCTCGAAGCGTTCGTCGCGTGGTCCCTGATCTTCGACCTCAGGTCGCCCGCGCCGAGGAAGTAGGTGGAAGAGTACGCTCCCACCAGGATGATGGTTCTAACGTTCGTGAGGTGCGAGAGGATCGACTGCATCCACCGCTCGCTGCACTCGGGCCTCGGTGGCAGGTCACCGCTCGTGCCGGGTCCCGGGTAGCAGAAGCCCATGGGGACGATGGAGATCTTCTTCGGATCGTAGAAGGTCTCGTCGCTCACCTGGAGCCACTGCCGGAGCCGAACGCCACTGGGATCGTTCCAGGGGATGCCTGACTCGTGAGCCTTAGTCCCCGGGGCTTGGCCCACGAGGAGGAGTTCGGAGCTTCGATGGAACTGCAGGATGGGCTTCGGAGCAAAGGGAAGATGTTCCCGACAAAGATTGCAGGATTTGATCTCATTCAGGAGGCGAGTCATGGATCAATATTACTTAAGATGATGCTTGGTGGCAAAAAGTAGTGCGAGAAATTATTACAGTCAGCTGGTCTCCTCGGAATGAGTGAGTTACAGCTTCCCCATCATTCAAAAGGAGTCCTCTATGAAAAGTTTGTTCGTTGTCGCATTAGCCGTTTTCGGTGCTCAGGCATTTGCTTCTGAGTGCATCGACGCGAGAGTCATCCGCGTCCCTGGGTGCCAGGAAGGGTTCACCCGGATCTTCGACCGTGGGAACTGCAAGAAGCCGTACGAGATCGTCGGCACGAGATGTGTGCGAAAGCTTGAGTGTCTCGATGTGCGCGCCGCTGACTTCCAGCCGTGCCCACGGGGCCAGAGCCGGATCTTCGTCCAGGGCCGCTGCCGGCAGCCGTACGAGATCGAAGCCACCTACTGCCAGTAAGATTTTTATAGAAGAGCAGGCGGGTGCGGTACCGCGCACCTGCTTGCTCTTCACTCTGAAGAAATACTAAAATCGAGGGATGCAAAGTCTAACTTCACCATCCTACGTTGAAGAGAAGCCCCTCCTCCGCGGCCATTCCCACCAGGCCATGTTCTTCGTCTCCATCGGCGCCTGCGTTCCCCTGATCTTCCGCGCCCACACGTCCCTGGAGATGGTGGCGATGATCGTCTACACCTTCGGCGTCCTCGCGATGTTCGGGATGAGCGCGCTCTACCACCGGGTGAACTGGTCCCTGCCGAAGGAATCCATCTTCCAGAAGCTCGACCACGCCTGCATCTTCATCATGATCGCCGGGTGCTTCACGCCGGTCGCCCTCCTGGGCCTCTCCGAGGACTCCGCCCGGACCCTGCTCTACACCATCTGGGGCGTGGCCGTCCTCGGGATCTTCCAGTCCATGTTCTTCGTCAACATCCCGAACTACCTCACGGCGAGCCTCTACCTCGTCGCCGGGTACATCTTCGTCCCGTACCTGCCGGAGATCCGCGGCTCCCTGGGGGCGGCGAACTTCGGGCTGATCATCGCCGGAGGAGTTTCGTACACCATCGGCGCGGTCGTCTACGGACTCCGGAAGCCGATGCTCTGGCCCAAGTACTTCGGGTACCACGAGGTCTTCCACGTGTTCGTGAACATCGGGGCCATCCTCCACTACATCGTCATCAGCTCGCTCATCGGCTTCTAGGCCCTAGTTCGGCGCCACGTACTTGAGCAGCGCCCCCGGACCGAGCGGGAGCTCCAGCGACATCCAGACGAAGAGCATGATCGACCAGAAGATGAGGAACCCGATGGAGTACGGGAGCATCAGGGCGATCACCGTCCCGACCTTCGCCTTCGGGTCGTACTTGATGGCGAAGGAGAGGATGAGCGGGAAGTAGGCCATGAGCGGGGAGATGATGTTCACCACGGAGTCGGCGACCCGGTAGGAGGTCTGGGTGAGCTCCGGGGAGATCCCGAGGAGCATGAACATGGGAACGAAGACCGGCGCCATGAGGGCCCACTTCGCCGAGGCGCTCCCGATCACGAGGTCGAGGATCACCGTCAGGATGATGAAGCCGAACATGAGCGGGATCGAGCCCAGGCCCAGTTCCTTGAGGGACTCGGAGCCCTTCACCGCCAGGATCACGCCGAGGTTGGAGTGGTTGAAGAGGGTGATGAACTGGGAGGCGAAGAAGACCATCACGAGGTAGGGGGCGAGGGTCACCATGGCGTCTTGCATGGCCGCGGTCACGTCGTTCTGGCTCCTGAAGGTCCCGGCCGTGTACCCGTAGGCGAGCCCCGGAAGCGCACCGAAGAGGAAGATGATGGCGACGACACCCTTGAGGGCCGCCGAGTGGAGCAGGTCCGGCGTCGCCGGTTCCCGCAGGTAGCCGTTCTCCGGAACGAGGCCCGCCACGAGGAAGAGGATGAGGACGAGGGTGACCACGCCGGCCCAGAGGAGGCCCTTCCTTTCCTGCGGGGTGAGGTCGGTGAGACCCAGCCGCTGGACGTCGCCCTTGTAGTCTCCGAGGAAGGGGATGGTGATCTTATTGGCGATGAGGGTTCCGATCCCGACGATGAGGAAGGAAGAGGAGGCCATGAAGTACCAGTTGGAGATCGGAGTCACCACGTAGTTCTTGTCGATGATCTTCGCGGCTTCGGTGGAGATCCCGGAGAGGAGCGGATCCGCCGTCGAGAGGAGGAGGTTCGCGGCGAAGCCTCCGGAGACGCCCGCAAAACAGATCGCGAGTCCCGCCAGAGGGTTTAGCCCCGCGCTGTGGAACGTGAGGGCCGCGAGGGGAATGAGGAGGACGTAGCCGATGTCACCGCCGGTGTGGGAGAGGACTCCCGCCATGAGGACGGTCGGGACGAGGAGCGCGCGCGGGGACTTCATCACCAGGAGCCGGAGCATGGTGGAGAGCAGGCCGCTCTTCTCGGCGATGGTGAACCCGAGCATCGCGACGAGCACGGTTCCCAGGGGAGCGAAGCCGGTGAAGCTCTTCACCATCTCCGTGAGGACGTAGCGGAGTCCCGCGGCCGAGAGGAGGTTGACCGGGAGGATGACGTCACCGGTGACCGGGTGGACAGACTGGAAGCCGGAGCTCGAGGCCAGACCCGAGAGTGCGACGACCACGAAGGTGAGGATGAGGAACATGATGGCCGGTTGGGGAAGGGCGTTCCCGACTCGTTCAACGTACCCGAGGAACTTCGTGAGGCGACCGGCGGCTAATTTTTCGTCCATTCAAATACTCCCGTAGCATGGTTTGGCGCTACCTAGATAAACCAGTCTTAGACTTTCGTAAACTGGTGCATTTTGTCTCGCCAGAAACTACCAGGAAGTCCCGTCGGAAATTTGTGAATCCAATCGCTTAGCCCAGCTCCTTGAAGAGCCGCTCGAGCTGCGTCTCTTCGCCCACCACCCAGACGACGTCGTCCGCGAGGATGGTCAGGTCCGTGTCCGGATTGATGATTCGCCGGCGGGCCCGTTCGATCCCGACCACCATCGCGTCGAACTTCTCCCGGAGCCCCGACTGCCGGATGGACCTTCCGGCGACGGAGGAATCCGGGCCCACCCGCAGGTGGCGGAGCCGGTAGTTGGCGGTGGAAGGAAAGAGGGCGGCGACGTTCTCCGGGATCTCGAGCTCGGGCCTCGCGCGGTCGATCTGCTCGTCGGTCCCGAGGACCACCAGGCGGTCGTTGGGCATGATCAGTTCGTCGGGCTTCGGGGAGACGATGGTCCGGATCCCGCGCTGGATGGCCACGACGTTCACGCCGAAGCGGCTCCGGAGCCCGACCGCCTGGAGGCTGCGGTTCACCGAGTGGGCGTTCGGGTGGACCTCCACGCTCACCAGGTGGGAGTCCCAGGGGGCCAGGTTCGAAAGGCCCTTGGCTTCCTCGGGTTGCTCCTTCTTCTCGAAGGACTTGAGGAACGTTCCCTCGAGCCAGCGGTAGTAGGACTCGAGGCGCTTGAAGATGGAGAAGTAGATGGCGACCAGGCAGACGCTCGTGAAGGGGAGGATGAAGCGGACGGGGAAGTGCTCCGCGCTCAGGGCCCCGACCCAGATGGAGGTGAGCACCGGAAACGAGAGCACGACGAGCGCCTTCCCGAGGCTCTTCTCCTTGCGGATCCGGAGGTAGTTCCTCCGGGAGGTGAAGACCATTCCCCAGAGGAACGGCGACGACGCGAGGAAGGCGAGCACCCAGGTGAGGTGGGATCTCCAGTGGGAGAGGCCGGGGGCGTGGGCTTCGATGAGCGGGGCGAGGCTCGAGAAGCAGAAGCCGAAGATGATGGTGACGACGATCCCGTTGGCGGCCCAGCGGAAGAAGAGCTGGGCGATCTCCCGGTAGCGGTGGCTCCCGCCCTTCGTGTGCTCGCACCAGGCGACGTAGCGGGCGGCGAGGTCCCGGACCCACCAGGGGAGCCCGGCCTCGATCCGGTCCGCGACGGCACCGGAGTACTTGATCAGGTAGGGCGTGGTGAAGGTCGTCACCAGAGACACGGCTACGGCGATGGGGTAGAGCTTCTCGCTGATGGCCTTGAGCGAGAGGCCCAGGCTCGCGATGATGAAGGAGAACTCGCCGATCTGCGCGAGGCCGAACCCCACCTGCAGGGAGTTCCGGAAGCTCTGGCCCGAGATGAGCGCGCCGAGCGAAGTGATGAAGATCTTCCCGGCCACGGTGACGAGGCACAGGAGGGCGATGGTCTCCTTGTTCTCCCAGAGGATCCGCGGGTCGATGAGCATCCCGATGGAGACGAAGAAGATCGCGCCGAAGAGGTCCTTCAGGGGGCCCATGAGGCTCTCGATCTGGTGGATGATCTTGGTCTCGGCGAGGATCGATCCCATGATGAACGCGCCGAGGGCCGCCGAGTAGCCGAAGTGGGAGGCGACGACGACGAGGGAAAGGCACAGGCCAATGGAGACGAGGGTGAGGATCTCGTTGTTCCCCTTCCGGCCAACGTAGGCCATGAGCCGGGGGAGGATGAAGAAGCCGGTGAGGAGCCAGCTCCCGGTGACCACTACCAGGTTCAGGGCCGCTCCGCCGAGGGTCAGGAAGGAGATGTCCCCCGAGGAGGCGACGGCGGTGAGGCCCACCAGGAGGAGGATGGCGAAGAGGTCTTCGACGATGAGGATCCCGAAGATCAGGCTCGCGAAGCGATGGGACTTGAGCTTGAGCTCGTCCAGCGCCTTGATGATGATGGTGGTGGAGGAGATGGAGAGCATGGCCCCGAGGAAGATGCTGTCCATGACCGACCAGCCGAGCCAGCGGCCCACGCCGTAGCCCACGAAGAGGAAGAAGACCACTTCGAAGGTCGCGGCGATCCCGGCGGTGACCCCCACGGAGAGGAGCTTCCGGAAGCTGAACTCAAGGCCCAGGGTGAACATGAGGAAGATCACTCCGAGCTCCGCCAGGGTCTGGATGATGTGGATCTCCTTCACGAGTTCGAAGGGCGGGGTGTGGGGACCGACGATGAGGCCCGCGAGGATGTAGCCGAGGACAACGGGCTGGCGGAGCCACTGGAAGATGAGGCTCATCACTCCGGCGACGGAGATGATGACGGCGAGGTCGTAGATGAGGGGAGCCAAATGCATGTTTCACACCTTTAGAAGGAGCCCTAGGGACTGCGGAGAGACGGAGGGGTTAGGTGAGCGGAGGGCCGCGCGCGGAGAGGGACACGGGTCCGACGTCAGCGGAGTCGGTGGCCCTGGAGGGTGAGTGAGGGGAACGGTCGGGGTTCTGTGCGAGTCGGATCTTCGCCGCTGGAAGGTAGAGGTCCGGGAGGAGCTGCGGCTTCTTCGTCTGGCCCTTCGTGCTCCGAACGGCGACCCTAAGGCTGACCACGGAGATCTGAAGCTTCGGATTGGCGAAGATGGACGAACCACCCCACCCCGGAGCCTTCACCTCTGGGACGCACAGGACCACGGTCGCGATGACCGTGAGCCGAAGGAGAGCATGAATGAGGAGCTGAGTCCGATGAAAAAGCACCACTTATTTTAACACCGCGCCGGAGATCGGGCAATTTTATATTTCTTTAGCTACGAATGACGATCGGGATGGTGACCTCGAAGGCCGTCCCCTT
This sequence comes from Bdellovibrionales bacterium, assembly GCA_005791855.1. Classification (GTDB taxonomy): domain Bacteria; phylum Bdellovibrionota; class Bacteriovoracia; order Bacteriovoracales; family Bacteriovoracaceae; genus Peredibacter. The sequence continues at coordinate 828 of SXUH01000071.1, read as the reverse complement.
GTCCTTTTCGCTCCGGAGTGTGATCTTCCCTCCGTGGGCTTCGACGATCTGGTGGACGATGTAGAGCCCCAGTCCCAGGCCCGCTTGGGCGTTGGTGGTCTGGATCCGTTCGAAGCGTTTGAAGATCCGCTCCTGGTCCTTCGGGTCGATGCCGGGACCGTAGTCGGTCACCTGGAGTACGAGGTCCGAACCTCTCTCATAGAGGTCGACCCGGATCTTGCTCCCCGGAGCGTACTTCACGGAATTGGAGAGGAGGTTGATGAGGATCTGCTCGAAGCGGAGCCGGTCGAGGGTGGTCACCAACTTTTCCAGAGAGTGGACCTCGAGCTCGGTCTTGGAGGCGGAGAGCATGTGCCGGTAGCGGTCGATGACCTCGGAGACGAGCTCCGGCACGTCGACCGCTTCGAGGTTCAGGGTGAGCCGGCCGCTGGAGATCCGGGAGACGTCGAGGAGGTCCTCCACCAGGGAGTTGAGCCGGCCGAGCTGCTGGTCGCTCACGGTGAGGGTCTTCTGGAGCTTCTGCTTCAGGGTCGCGAGGTCCGACTCCTGGTCGAGGTAGCGGGCGAACATCTGGATCTGGAGCTTCAGGGAAGTGAGCGGTGTTCGCAGCTCGTGGCTGCTGATGCTAAGGAACTCGTCGCGCATGCGGATGGATTCGCTCGCTTGTTGGAAGAGCCGGGCGTTGTCCATGGCGATGGCGACCTGGGAGGCCAGGCCCGCGACGATCCGCTCCTCTCTGTCCGTGAAGACGCCGACGCGCTCGTGGCCTAGGAAGAGGCCTCCGATGACCTCACCGCTTCGGGAGATCACGGGAACCGCCAGGTAGCT
>SXUH01000070.1 GCA_005791855.1 Bdellovibrionales bacterium | reverse complement strand
GAAGAAAATTTTAGAAGATTTAGACCTAGGAAAGAGCTCGGGTAAGTTGACCAAAAAAGTTCTAAATTCCATCTGCCGTGAACCCGTTAAGCCTCCCATCCACTGGAGTGAAAATGCGTCAGTACCCGATCGTTCTGCTAGTCCTCTTCGCGGCCTGTGCCCACCGGCTCCCGACTCCGCTCCGGAGTCCGACCTCCCTCTCCGGAGAGGCCAATCCGGTCTACGAAGGTCCCGTCCCGTTCGCAGACCCGGCGGTCCTGAAGGCGAAGGACGGCTGGTTCTACGCCTACGCGACCCAGTCGCGGACCACGGGCCAGGTGGAGAACGTCCAGTGCCTCCGGTCCCGGGATCTCCTGGAGTGGGAGCGGCTCCCGGACTGCATGCCCCGGAAGCCGGAGTGGGCTTCCGCCAAACAGAACTTCTGGGCCCCGCACGTGGAACTCGTCGCCGGCAGGTACGTCATGTACATCTCCGCAGAACAAGACGAGACCGGGTACTGCGTCGGCGCCGGGACCTCCGACAGGCCCCAGGGGCCCTTCACGGAGTTCCGGCGACTCGTCTGCGGTCCGTCGTTCGAGAACATCGATCCCATGGCGTTCCGGGATCCGGTTTCCAAGAAGCTCTTCCTCTACTGGGGCTCGGCGCACCTTCCCCTGGTGGCGCAGGAGCTGAGCTCGGATGGCCTGTCCTTTGAAAACGGTAGCCGCAGGACCACGGTCCTGGAGAACACCCGCGAGCCCAGGGGGGAGATCTCCGTCGACGGCTTCACCTACGGCTTCGGGACGCAGATGGGCCCGGAGCAGAGCCCCTCCAACGTCCAGCTCTACCGGTCCGAAAATCGGCTGCGCTGGGAGAAGCTCCCGGAGGCGATGCCCAGAAGGCCCGAGTGGGCCAGGGGACGGCCCGATCACTGGGCCCCGCAGGTCGTGCGAGCAGGGGAGGAGTTCCTGATGTACCTCTCCGTGCCTCACGAGAACGGGAACTACTGCCTGACCGTCTCCAGAGCGGTGAAGGTCTCCGGGCCCTACGAGCACCTGGCGACCTTCGAGTGCTCGCCGTCCTTCCGATTGGTGAACCCCTACCTCAAGGAGGAAAGTGGGAAGGCCCTCCTCGTCTGGGAGCATCCGACGGAGAAGAAGCTCATCTCCCGGGCCCTGGGTCCGGACCTGAAGGAATTCTCTCCCGAGAGTGACTACCAGGCGGCGGCCTTCACCGACGAGAAACTGAGCTTCACGCGGCAGGGGTACGAGAACTTAGTGGAAGGGGCCTGGGTCACGTACAAGCACGGGTTCTACTACCTCTACTACTCGGGAGACGACTGCTGCAGCGATCAGGCACACTACGCGGTCAGCGTCGCTCGCTCGAGGCACCCGCTGGGGCCCTTCGAAAAGAAGGGAGTCATCCTGAAGGGAAGCGGGGAGTGGCTGGGGCCGGGACACAACTCCGTGGTTGAAGATTCCGAGGGGGCCGAGTGGCTGGTCTACCATGCGATCCCGAAGGAGCGCTTCCGGGTCAAGGTCAACGAGTCCGAGACGGAGGTGAACCGGGTGCTGATGATCGACCGGATCCGCTACACGGAAGACGGGTGGCCGGTTCTGGAATCGGTTCATCCCAGAACCCGGCTCCCCGCGAAGCCTGTTCCCTAGTCTAGCTGGATGGCGATGACCTTGTTCTGGTTCATCTGCGGGATGAGGAGAAGGCCCTGGTCCTTCACCACCGTGAGGTCCGCCGTCCCCTGGGAGAAGTTGAACCGCTTGGTGGCCTTCCCGGACTTCGTGACTTCGTAGATGTCACCGGAGATCCAGTCGGAGACCCAGAGGTGGCCTCGCTTGTCCGCGGCGATCCCGTCGAAGTGGCCGGAGGTGTTCTCCACCGTGGCCGTCTTCGAATCCTTGAACGGGTAGGAGACGATCGTGCCGGGCACTTTCGCGATGAAGGTCTTCGAGTCGATGTCCGAGCCCCAGCTCGCGCAGATCAGGTGCTCCTTTCCGTCGGTGTAGAGGCCGTTGGGTGAGTTGAGCTCGGGCCCGCTCTTCCAGACGGAGAGCTTGTCGTCTTCGATCCGGTAGATGACGTTCGCGAACATGTCCGAGAGGTAGAGGTTGCCGTCGGCGTCCGCCACCAGGTCGTTGAGGAACTTCGCGTCCTTGACCGGGATCGTCTTCAGGATCCGGCCCTTCTTCCGGTCGATCTTCACCACGCGGTCCACGTCGCTCACGTAGAGGTGGTCCTCGAGGATGGCCATGCCCTTCGGCGCCTTGAGGCCCGTGACCCACTTGGACTTCTGGACCTTCCCGTCGAGGCCAACCTTACTGAGGTAGGAGATGGTCTTCTTCTCAAGGGGATTCCCGCTCGCGAGGTTGGTGACGATGATGGAACGGTCTTCCGAATCGTAGATCACCGACTCGGGGTGGAGGATACCTTCCGTCACCGTGAAGGCAAGCTTCGGCTGGGCCGGGAGGGAAAGCGCCTGCGGCTTCTCCTTCTTCGTCTTCGTCCCTGCGCATCCGTAAACAGTGATAAGTAGAGCCAGCAGTAGGTGTTTCATTTTCTTCCTCAGCAAGAATGTTGATAGGTTGTATAATTACAGCAACCGCTAAGGTCCTTGTCAATCGCCGAGGAGGTGCTAACCTAAAAGTCAGAGGGTGTCATGGCCAGGAAAAAAGTCCAAAAGAAGTTCGACTACGCTCTTGACTACGAGGCGCTCGATCTCCGAAGAGAGCCGGAGCTCTACCGAGTCGGGAGAGGGGAGCAGGGGGTGCTCCGGGTCGAGCCGTACAAGTCCGAGATCCTCCCGCACTGGAGGTTCAAAACTCCCGAGGCCGCCCAGGCTTCCGTCAAGAAAATCCTCGGGCTCTTCCGAGCCTACAAGAAGCACGCGGACTTCGTCGGCATGGACATGGCCCGGAAGTTCCTCCAGATGGGATACACGCGGTCCCGGCGGTACGCGAACCACCGGAGCGGGAAGAAGTACGACG
>SXUH01000069.1 GCA_005791855.1 Bdellovibrionales bacterium | reverse complement strand
TGCCAACGGCTACCTCCTCGACCAGTTCCTCCATGACGGGTCGAACCATCGAACCGATGACTACGGCGGCCCCATCGAGAACCGGGCCCGGCTCCTGCTCGAGGTCACCGATGCGGTGACCGGCGTCTGGGGGAGCGACCGCGTGGGCATGCACCTCTCTCCCCGGGGTGGCTCGCACAGCATGCGAGATTCTAACCCGCGCGCCCTCTTCTCGTATGTCGCCCGGGAGCTCGGCAGAAGGAAGATCGCCTTCATCTTCGCCCGCGAGTACCAGGGCCCGGACAGCCTTGGCCCGCAGATGAAAAAAGACTTCGGGGGAGTCTTCATCGCCAATGAGAAGTTCAGTCGGTCCTCGGCGGAGAAAGCCATCGACGAGGGAGTCGCCGACGCCGTCTCTTTCGGAGTACCGTTCATCTCCAACCCGGACTTACCGGAGCGCTTCGCTCGGGACGAGGCACTGAATGAAACGAACCTAGAGACGCTCTACGGAGAAGGCCCACGGGGCTACACCGACTACCCGTCATTAGTAAATAGTGCGACATAGCGCCGCTGGCATTATCCGACCGGAGCAGGCAGGCAGAGGCTAAGAAAACTTTTTAAATCTCTACGATTATTAGAAGAGAAGTCGATAAGTACGTATGCGAAAAATGCTCATCGTATTTATCTTGCTCGTTTCCCCCCTCTCCCGCGCCGAGGAGATCTGCAATCCCGATTGCAAGTCCCAGTTCATCCGCGTGGACATCGCCGAGAACGCGCTCAACCCAGCGGCGGTGGGAGGCCTCCTCCCGGCCCTCGAGACCCTCTCCGGGTCCCAGTTCCTCAAGACAGCGCTCGAGAGGAAGTTCCCCGTCGACCCGATCAGCTTCCCGCACAGCGCGGAAACCTGTAAGCGCGAGAAGAGCGAAGGCGATCCCACCTTCGCGACCATCGACTGCGACGCCCGGGACATCTGCTCGAATCCGAAGTACAAGGGCGAGGTGCGGGAGAAGCTCTGCTTCAAGCTCCCGTGTCCGCTCTTCGAGGGGAACCTGCAGGTCGGGAAGTGCGGCCCGGTGACCGACATCCACATGACTCGGATCTCCTTTCCCACCGACATCCAGATCGAGAAGATCGACTTCACTCCGACCAAGGTCGAGTTCAAGGACAACGTGGCCAACCTCTGCTTCCTGATGAAGGACCTCTCGATCAAGCTCGGCACCAACATCGACGTCGACTCCTCTGAGACCCGGCTCGCGGACAAGGTGCTCCAGATCAGTAACGTGAACCCGAGGTTGAACAAACCGACGGGCCTGTGCCTCTCGGCCAACGTGAACCTCTCCTCCCAGACTCCGATCACCAACGTCAAGCTCACCACCCCGGACAAGAACCCCTTCATCAACGACGACATCCTCCGGGCCGCGGCCCAGAAGATGGTCCTGAAGGGCATGGGCGGCTACAAGCATGAGGACCTCGAGGCCATCAAGAGCGAGCTCTTCCCCGTCATCCTCAATCCCATCCGCGACCCCCTGGAAGAAGTGCTGAAGGACAAGCTCGGCAAGGTCTTCGAGGAGCAGATCCAGAAAGTGATCAGGCCGTTCCGGTCGGACTCCCTGAGCATCGACGGGAGCACCTACACCAGCGAGCTCGGCGTCGCCAACCTCGAAGTGCGGGACCAGGTCTCGAAGCTCGAGTGCGCGTTCTCCAAGGCCGCGGGCGAGCGGGTCTCCGCGGACCATCCCTGCATCGGCCTTTCCATCGGGAGCAGGCCCCTCACCACCGACCTGGATGAAACCTTCCTCACTCCGTTCTTCCAGCTCGACGCCCTCCGGAGGATGCTGGAGAAGAAGGTGGTGACCTCCGAGGCCATCAAGCAGCGCCTCCTCGCCATGAAGGAAGTGGCCAAGCGCGAAGCCCTCGACCCGAAGAGCCCCCTGCCGGCGGACCTGAAGGAAAGTAGCCGGAGGAGTAACATCAAGAGGAGCCTCGAGCAGCTCGACGCCCTCGTGGCCAAGATCGACAAGGCGCAGATGGAGAGCCAGATCATCAAGGTGATCGAGATCCAGAACGGGATCAACGGTGGAAACTTCCCGAGCAGCGTGGGGCTGGTGCTCCCGAACCTCTGTGGCCCCGAGGCTTCGCCGCACGCCAACCGCAAGATCCCCGGCTGCCCGATCCAGACCTACATCGACCTGCAGGAATTCGACAAGGTCCTGGCGGGGATGTGGAAGTCGGGCCAGCTGTGCATGGAAGGCAGCGGTGACTACCGGCCCGTCCTGGACGCCGCCGGGAAGCCGGTCTACAACAAGCACGGCGAGCCCGAGGTGAAGGGCGGCTGTAAGATGAACCTGAACGGCCTGGGCTGCTACGTCCAGCACCCCCCGAAGCTCACCTACGATCGGAAGTCCAAACAGTACAAGGTCGACCTCTCACTCAAGGGTTGCTACCACGGCGGGAAGATCTTCGGCCTCGGGAAGTTCGGCGCGGACTTCAAGGTGGACCTCGCGTTCCAGCCGAAGGTCTGCGGCGCGGGCGACCTGTGCATCGACAAGCCGAAGGTGAAATGGGCCGTGGCCCCGGGATCCTGCCGGCTCGCGATCTGCAAGGAGAGCTGGCTCTCCTCCAGAGTGATCAGCTCCATCGACGAATCCATCACCGAAGCCCTGAAGGACACGCTCAAGATTCCTCTGGCCTCCGGGATCGCGGGCCTCTCTGGCCTTCCCATCCGGGCCGAGGGCCGCGTGGACGCGGGCCCGGGCTACTTCGGCATCTGCCTGGAACTTAAAAAGGGAAGTCGACCAGAATGAAATGGCTCCTGCTCTTCTCCATTCTGCTCTCCGCTCGCCCGACGTCCGCGCAGGAGACCTGCGCCTGCAAGGCCCAGCTCATGCGGATCCAGATCGACTCCGCCTACCTCAACCAGACCGTCACCTCCCAGGATAAGCTCAACAAGATCATCGCCCCCCTGAGCAGCTACATGCACACCGACGACTTCAAGCAGAAGTTCCTCGGCGACTACAAGATCAAGTCCATGGGGTTCCCCTTCAGCCGAGCTGTCTGCCAGGAGGAGAAGGACCAAGGAGATCCCAAGTTCAAGAACGTGGACTGCGATAACTGGATGCTCTGCGCGGACGAGGCCGTGGCCCTCGAGGTGAAAAAAGAAGTGTGTTCGACCCTTCCCTGTGCCCTCATCGTGGGAAGCGCCCGGATGGGTCAGTGCCCGTCGGAGGGGAGGGCCATGCCGTCCATGCTCCACTTCACCGAGCCGGTGGGCCTGAAGAAGATTGAACTTACTCCCTCCGGGCTCACCTCCCAGGGGAACAGGATCCGCGCCTGCTTCACGATCTCCCAGCTCGAGGCTTCCCTCGGGGTTGGCATCGAGTTCCTGAAGGACCCGGCGATCAAGTACGACGACCTGGGGCTCAGCAACTTCAACCTGAAGCTCGACACCGCCCGGGAGGTCTGCATGAGCGGAAAGGTCGACCTCGCCTCGAAGGAACCGATCTCCGACCTCAGCATCGAGAAGACCTCCGAGAACATCATCTCGGATGCGATGATCAACCAGGCGCTCTCCGGGGCCAAGCTCCGGGGCCTCTCCGGGTACTCGGAGGCGACCCTCAACATCATCAAGCTCACGGCCGCCCCCGCGCTCGCGAGGCATTTCAGGCCAAGCATCGAGAGGGCCCTCCTCGATGCCCTCGGGAACACCTTCAAGACCCAGGTCGGGAAGTTCGTCGGGACTCTCACCAACGCCGACGCGGGAACCTTCGTGAGCAACTCCGACGGGCTCCTCTCCGAACTCGGGGTCGCCAACATCTCCCTGCGGAAGTACGTGAGCCTCCTCGAGTGCTCGATCCTGAAGGCGGAGGGGAAGATCGTCCCCGACGAGCACCCGTGCTTCTCGGACTACTTCCCGCAGATCAGCGGGAAGCCGCTGAAGTTCAAGCAGATCCCGCACCCGGTGAAGGCCGCCCAGTACCTCCAGGAGATCAGCCGCCGCTACGACCAGGCGACCTCGGAGGTGCTCCGCTCGCAGCTCGCGGGCTTCGCAGACCGGTTGACGAGCCTGGGGCTTTCGACCGTCTACGGCGCGCAGGTGAAGCCGGTGGTCGACGGGATCAAGGGAAACCAGCTCAAGTCCAGCCTGCTGAAGAACATCCAGCTCCTGAGCGACTTCGGAAACGGGAGCTCGAGCACCGGGATCAACCTCATGGTGCCGGAGACCTGCGACACCACCAACCCGTCTCCCCACATGGATAAGAGCCTCCCGAACTGTCCCATCCAGGCCTACATCGACCTCAACGAGGTGAACAAGGTCCTCGCGGCCATGTACGCCTCCGGGCAGCTCTGCCACAGCGGCAAAGGAGACTTCGTCTCCCAGGGCCGGAACCGGGACGGATCGCCCATCGGCACCGGCTGCCAGTTCATCGTCGAAGAAGACGACAAGGGCCTGCGCTGCTTCCTCAACGGCCCGCCGAAGCTCAGCTTCGACCGGAGCACCAACGGCTACAAGGTCGACTTCAAAACCAAGGAGTGCTTCCGCGGGAGCGTGATCCTGGGGCAGGGGAAGATCGCCGGAGACATCAACTTCGAACTCGGCTTCACGCCGGGAATCTGCGGGCGCGGCGAGTTCTGCCTGCAGAACGGAACGGCCGACTGGAACGTGGTCCCGGGGACCGCGAGGTACGCGCTGAGCGAGCGCAGCTGGTTCAACGGGATCGTGCGGAAGACCATCGACAAGAAGCTCAATGGCCTCGTCAGCCAGTCCATCCGCATCCCGCTCTCAACCGAGACGGGCCCGCTTTCTCTGGTACCCCTTGAAGCCGAGGGGAGAGTGGACGTGGGGCCGGGGTACTTCGGTGCCTGTTTGAAGCTACAAAAGAAGTAAGGTTTCTTCAGCTTGCCTTAAGGTTTTCTGCAAATCCAGAAAACCACCTCCAGAAAAAAATTTCTTTACCCTGGAAGGATTGCCTCGGTCGCGTTAAAATCCTAGGTAAAATGATGAGCGATTCAACCAAGAGTATCCTAGTGATTGATGACGACCCGGCGATCCGACAGACCATGAAGGATGTGCTGGAGATCTACGGGTACCAGGTCCTCACGGCTTCCGAGGGACAGGAAGGCATCGAAGTCCTTACGTCCATGAAGGTCCCACCGAGGGTCATCCTCCTCGACCTCATGATGCCGGGGATGAACG
>SXUH01000068.1 GCA_005791855.1 Bdellovibrionales bacterium | reverse complement strand
TACTCATTGGTCGGTCTCCTGTTTGAGAAGTTTAAGTTAGTTCTGAAAAACCAATTTTAAACCAAACTCATTCTGGAGACTGGCCGCCTTATCAATTTACCGTTCAAAAAACCAGTGCGAGCACAAGAACAAAAACGGTACCCGCTGTCCGGAACGCAGGAACCTCCAGTGGGACCACATCCGACCCTTTGCCTTAGGCGGAGATCGATCCGCAAGCAACATCCGACTCCTCTGCGCCTCCCATAACCAGCGCCGGAGTATCAAAACCTTCGGTCCCTCCAATGCTGAACTAACCGCAGGAAAGGCTAGTTGAACTGAGTACTGATGGTCGAGGTGCCGTCCTGGCGCTTGCTCAGCACGAGGTTCACGGGGAGGGAGTTAGTGAGGGGTTTGATGTGGGAGATGATGCCGACCATGAGGCCGCGGGTCTGGATCTGCTGGAGCATATCCAGGACGTCCTCCAGGGAGTCCTGGTCGAGAGTGCCGAAGCCTTCGTCGATGAAGAGGGAGTCGATCTCCGCCTGGCCGCGGGTCAGCTCGGCCAGGCCCAGGGCCATGGCCAGGGAGACCATGAAGGTCTCACCGCCGGAGAGGGTGGAGACCTTTCGCATCCCGCCCTCGCGGTACTTGTCGAGGATGTAGAACTCCGGCGTCATCCTCATCTTCTTGGACTGGTGGATGATTTCGTAGCGGCCCTGGCAGAGCTTCTGGAGCTCGTCGTTGGTTTGTTCGATGAGGTTTTCTTCCACCAGCGAGAGCACGAAGGTGCGCAGCTCGTCCTTGCCGAGGACTTCGAAGAGGCGCTCCTTCCGGGAGAGCTTCTCCGTGACGTCCTTGATCCGGATCTCGAGCAGGGCGATCTTGTCCTGCCGCTTCTCCCAGTCCTCGAGGCGGGCCCGCACGGAGGCGAGGGCCTCCCGCTTCTGGGCCACACTTTCCTTCACGGTAGCTTTTTCCTGGGAGAGGAAGTCCCGGAGGGGGATGAAGAGTTCCCGGGGAGACGCGAGGGTGAGGTCCAGGGACCGGAGCTTCTGGTAGACGGGGTCGGTGAGCTCCGGGGGCGGGAGCTCGCGGACGCGGAGGAGTTCTTCGGAGAACAGGAGCTCGAAGTCGCGGAGGAGGTCGCCGAGGTTGTGGAGCCGGCCCTGGTAGTCCTTCAGGACGAGTTCCCGGGCCTTGAGCTCCTGCTCGCGGCGAGCGGTTTCTTCGGCGAGGGCCTTCACGGCCTGGCCTAGCCGGTTGATGAGGTCGGAGGCCTTCTCTCCACCGAGGCCCTGGGCGAGGGTGGTCTTGAGGCCCGTGATTCGATCGGAGACGGCGCGGGCATCCGTCGAAACGCGCTCCAGGTCCAGCGAGAGGGTCTTCCGCTGCTCCTCGAGGCTTCCGATCTCCTGGCGGAGCCTGGAGAGCTGGTTCTCGAGTTCGAGGTAGGGACCCAGGAGACGCAGCTCGGCCTTGAGGAGCTTCACGGTTTCCGGTTCCGGGCCCTTCGGGAGAAGGGCCGGGAGCTTCCGCACCAGGGCCGAGAGCTCCGCCGCCTTCTCCGCTTGCCGCAGCTCCAGGGCCTTCAGGTCCTGCTTGAGTTTCTGGAAGTGCTCCCGGGACTTGGTGAGGTCCCGGGTGAGGCGATCCTGGTCGCCCTTCAGGGCCTTCGCCTCCCAGCTTTGCTTCCTCGCGGCCGCGAGGTCCTCCTCGGCCTTCTCCACAGACGCGACGGGGAGTGCGAGGAGGGGTGCGAGGGCCTCGAGCTCGGCTTCCCTGGCCCTGCGATTTTCCTCAAGGGCCCGCTGCTGCTCGAGGAGAGACTTCTCTTCCTGCTCGAGCTTGATCGAGAGCCGCAGGCACTCTTCGAAGCGAGCGCGGACCTTCGGGAGGTCGGTCTTCGATGCCTGTGCGAGGAGGTCCGTCCAGAGGGCCGGGGCCACCTCCGACCGGCAGACGGGGCAGCTCTTCGCCCTGGTCTTCACACTGTGGGCCAGGCAGATCTCGCTGGCCTCCAGGACCTGCTGGAGCTTGAGGGTCGTCTCGAGGGGACCGCTTTCGTCGGCGAGCTTCACCTTCTCCTTCCGGATGGACTCTTGCCGGCCCTGGAGCTTCATGAGGTCCGCCGCGGCCTCACCCAGGAATTTCATCCCCTCCTGGGTCTTGATCAGGGCCCGCTGCCGCTTCTCCTGCGCTTCCTGCAGCCCTTTCTTATCTCTGGCGAGCCGCTCTTCCTCCGCCTCGGTGTTCGCGGGGAGCGCCCGGAGCCTCTCCTCGACCACACCCAGTTGTCTTCGGAGGTCAAGGCCCGTGGCCTCGACGTCCCTGAGCAGGGTCGTCTTCCCCTTGAGCTCTTCCAGCAGAACGTCGTTCTCGCTCAAGAGCTCGAAGAGGCGATCGAGGGCATCCCGCTCCCGCAGGAGCTCGGGAACGGGGGAGGTGAATTTCTTCCCGTGGGCCTCGAACTTTTCCTCCGAAGCCATGAGCTCCCCCTGGAGCCCTTCGAGCTTCTTCGAGAGACCCTGGATCCGTGCTTCCGTCTTCCCCTGCGACTCCTGCAGGGAGGCGAGGTTCGTGAGCCCGTGCCCGAGCGCCTCTTCGGTTCTTAGCAGTTCCTGGAGCCGCGGTCGCTCCGCCTCCTGCGTTTCCACCGCGGCCTTGTACCTGCCGGCGGTCTCGTCCCGCAGCAGGGACAGGGTGTTCAGCTTCTGGGTCTCCTCGCCCATATCTTTCCTGAGAGCGAGGATCTTCTGTTTCGTCTCGTTCCACTTCTGGTGGGAGGTCGTGAGCTCTCCGAAACGGGCGTCGAGGTCCTCGAGCATCTTCAACGTCCCTTCCTTCTCCCGAAGCTCCTGCTCGAACTGGGCCTTCTGCTCCCGCAGGAGCTCTCCGGAGTGCCCGTCTCCCCGGAGGGCGGAGAGCTGGACCTCGAAGTCACTGCGCTCCCGGCTCAAGATGTCGAGCTCGAGCTTCAGGGCCCGGCCCATGCTCTCGAGGAGCTCGCCCGGGTAGAGCTTCTCCAGGATGTCCTTGCGTTCGGTGAAGGAGCTCGTGAGGAACTTCGCGAACTCTCCCTGGTTCAGGATGATGCACTTGCAGAACTGGTCGAAGTCCAGGTTCAAGAGCTCGGCGGTCCCCACCGTGGAAACGGTCTTGGGAGCGGAGAACTCCGGCTTCTCGATGGTGTAGAGGAGGCGGCTCGCGGTCTGCTTGGAGTAGAATTCCCCGTTGGGCTTGCGCACCTTGGCCCTCCATTCGGCGAGGTACGACTTCCCCTTGACGTTGAAGATCAGGTCGATGGCCGCGTCCCGCTCTCCGATGGTGACGACGTCGATCTGTTCCACGTTCCGCTTGTAGATCTGGCCGTAGAGGGCCAGGCCAATGGCGTTGAGCAGGGAGGACTTCCCCGCGCCGGTCTCTCCGGTGATGGCGAAGAGCGGGCTCTGGGTGCCGATGGCCTCGAAGTCGACCTCGTGTTCTCCCTTAAGCGAGGCGATGTTCCGGAGCCTAAGCTTGAGGAGCCGCATGCTTCACCTTCTCCAGGAGCTCCCGGAAGTCCTGCTTGAGCTCGGCCGGGAGAGCTTCCTCGTCCGGGTACTTGGCGGCGTAGAACTCCTCGAAGAGTTCGACCGGGGAGAGCTCGAAGAGCTTCTCGTGCCGCCGGGGAGTCTTCTCCCCGGTCACGTAGATCGGCAGGAAGGAGAGGAGCTCCAGCCCTCGCTCGGAGAGGATTTCCTTGATCTGGTCGACGAGACCCACCCGCGGAGCGGAGAGGGTGATCTGGACCTCCACCACGGGAGGGAGCGGGGACGCCGGCGCCAGGGCCTCGAGCTTCTTCACAAAATTAGATTCATCGGCTTTCACGCACACAAGCTCTCGGAACACGGGGATGGGAAGGGGCCGGCTCGTGACTTCGCCGTCCGTCTGCTCGATTATGACCAGAGATTTCCGGAGCGTCTCCGAGAAGCGCATGGGTATGGGCGAGCCCGAGTAGTAGGAGCGCGGGCCGATCTTCTGGGGCTTGTGGATGTGGCCCAAGGCCACGTAGTCGAACTGTTCGATGAGCTCGTGGGGGATGGAGTCGACCCCACTCAGAGAAACGACCTGCTCCGATCCGGAGGCCTCGTAGATGCCGGCGAGGTGGTGGAGGAGCAGGAGCTGGGCGCAGGTCTTGTCGCGCTTGAGGTACTTGTTGAGCGCCTCGAGGATGTCTCCCTGGCTCTGGGGCAGGAGTTCGTAGGACCGGAAGAACGGGACGGCGCAGAGCTCGAGCTTCTCGGCCCCGATCTCAAGCGTGGTCCAGTGGTCCTCGGGTGCCGTCGAGATCTTCCCCCACACCTTCACCCGGTGGGAGGTGAGGATCTTCGCCGGCGCCTCGAGGAGGACGCCGGAGTCGTGGTTCCCGGCGATGATGAAGGTCTGCGCCGTCGTCTCGGTGGAGACCCGGTGGAGGAACTTGTAGAACAGCTCCAGGCTCTGGTGCGGGGGACTGGGAGTGTCGAAGACGTCGCCGGCGATGAGGAGGGCGTCGATCTTCTCGGAGACGAGGGTCGCCACCAGCCAGTCAAGGAAGAGCTGGTGCTCCTCACTCCGGTCGAGCTTGAAGAGCCTCTTACCCAAGTGCCAGTCTGATGTGTGCAGGAGCCTCATATGCTACCGAGGTGGGCGGTTTCTACCCTGGTTTCTGTTCTGGCCTTGCCCCCGCTCCCGAGGACCGTTCCCCTGACCCTGCGATGGTCGGTTGCCTTGCGGCGGCCGGTTCCCCTGGGACTGTCGATTCCCGTCGGCGGAACGGCCTTCCCCTGAGCGCTCAGGTCGGCGGCCGCGGTTATCTCTATTGTCTCTATTTTCCCGAGGAGCGTTCCGGTCACGACCCGGCGAAGGTCTTCCTTCGGACGGGCGACCCTGCGGCCCTCTGCCCTGGGCCTCGCGGCCCTGTCCGGAGCGGTTCTGCGGCTGCGGAGTCTTCGGCTGGTCTTCCTCCCGCGGCTGGGCGATCACCTGCACCGCTTCGTCTTCCACCGAATCCTCGTCGTCCTCATCGTCATCGTCGTCGTCCGGGAGGATCTCGTCTTCGCTCGGCGTGTAGGCGATCTCTTCCTCTTCGTCCGGGGTCACCACGAAGCGCGGTTTCCCGTTGTCGAGCTCCGGAAGTTCCGGTGCCATGAGCCCCAGGGTTTCTTCCCCGAAGAGCTCCTTGAAGGTGCTGTCGGCGAAGGCCTTGCTCTGGTCCTTGTAGGTCTTGATCTCTTCTTCGAACTTCTTGATCCGAATGGCTTCCGCGTCCTCGAGGCCAACGACCTTGAAGGTCTCGTCGGAGACGGACTCGAACTCCTTGGGGAAGTTCGCTTCTTCCTTACTCAGGGTTTCCTTGTAGTGCTCGAGGACGTAGCGCTTGCGCACTCCCTTGGTGGTCATCATCACGAACTGCTCGGAGAGGAGGTGGAGGCGATCCACGCGGCCCGTTTCCCCCGTGTGGGTGGTGACGATGTCCCCTTCGCGCGGGAGGCGGGAGCGCTTCTCGCGGTAGACGTCGTCTTCGTACTGCAGGCAGCACTTGAGCTGGCCACAGACGCCGTTGAGCTTGGAGAAGTTCAGGGTGAGGTCCTGGTTCTTCGCCATCTTGATCCCCACGTTCCCGTACTTCGTGAGGAAGGAGGAACAGCAGAGTTCCCGGCCACAGGGCCCGAGGCCCCCGATGGACGCCGAGCGGTCCCGCACGGAGATCTGCCGCAGCTCGATCCGGGTCTTGAGTCTTGCGACGAGGTCGCGCACCAGGTCCCGGAAGTCGACCCGGTCCGGGGCGATGAAGTAGAAGATGGCCTTCTTCCCGAAGGAGGTGAACTCCACGTGGGTGAGGTGCATGTCCAGCTTGTACTGTTCGATGAGTTTGTTACAGATGTTCTCGGCGTTCTTCTGCTGGTGGTACGCCTTCTGGTCGTTCACGATGTCTTCTTCGGTGGCGACCTTGGAGATGCTCCGGACGGGCATGAGGCCCCGGTGGAAGCGAACTTCGTAGGGGAAGGAGTTCACGTACCCGACGGCCATCCCTCGATCGGACATGGCCACGACCTTCTGGCCGTATTCGACCCTCCTCTTCCCGAGGAGGAAGGGGAAGGAGCGGGAGTTTCCGGGGAATCGCACACGGACGAAGCGCAGGATCTGGCCGTCCTTGAAACGGGATTCTTCCCGGGCATCTTCTTCTATGTTGGCTTTTTCGGCAGCTTCTTCTGGCGAAAGTATAGGATCCGCTAAAGGGGGTGTCTCCTCTTTGGCGTGCTCTTCATTAATCATGGCTCTATCTTGTGAGGGATTGGGTGGTATGTCAACGATTCTGACGAGGGATTACGTGTTCTTTGACAAAGGAATAGAAAAGAGTCCATTTTGTTGCGGTAGGCTGATGGAAAACTTCCATCATTTGGAAGTTTTTAATCCAGTCCATCAGAGCGCACTTCGGTGTGGGGTGATCGGTTTGCTCAGATTCCCAGAGGATGAGCTGGTTGACCCAGTGGCTAAGATCCCTGTCCCCCCGGCTATGGGTTTCTAGGAATTCGGAGAGCGTCTTCGACTTCACATCCTCAAGGAATTCATTCCATTCGGAAAAATCCAGGTCCTCCTGGGTCCCGGTCAAACGCAAATGGATCGCTCGGGAATGGATGGTGTCGAGGAGTTTCAGGCGCCGGGGGTTCAGGAGGAAGATGGTGGTTTCTCCGGTAGGTTCTTCCAGGAGCTTGAGCCACTTGTTGGCCACGATGGGGTTGATCCGGTGGGCTTCGGTGATGATCGCAAACTTCCGGGTGCTCTGGACTGGCCTGAACTCGAAGAAGCGGGCGAACTGCTCGGCCTCGAGGACGGTGAAGGCCTTGGGTTCCTTCTCGTCTTCTTCCGTCTGGAGGTTCCCGAGCACCAGGACGTCCGGATGATCGAGGAGGGAGCTGGCTTGGGTCTTCTGGATCTCAACTTTCTGGTAATAGTCTTTGACGAAGGTTTGCACGAAGTCCACCAGCGAGGCCATGGCGCGGTCCTGCGGACCGGTGGCCTCGACGATGTAGAAGTGGGCCAGTTTCCGGGCGGTGGCTTTCTTCAGGAGTTCGGACTTTAGACTCATGCGAGGAATTTCTCCAGGTCCGTCAGGATGGTCTTCGTCGTCACCTCCTTGGCGTTCCTCGAGTCCACCTTCAGGATGCGCTCCGGGAAGAGCTCGGCGAGCTCGTGGTAGCCGTCCAGGAGTCTCTGGTAGAACTCCTGCTTCTCGGATTCGAAGTAGTCCTTCTTTCCGCCGCGCTTGTCCTGTCTTGCGTAGGAGGTGGCGAGGTCGATGTCCAGGAAATACGTGCGATGGGGAAGGAGGTTCAGGGGATCGTGCTGGTGCAAGGTGAGGACGGTCTCGAAGCCCAGCTCGCGCGCGATCCCCTGGTAGGTCAGGGTGCTGTCGATGTAGCGGTCCAGGATCACCACGGAACCCGGAGCGAGGAGGAACGGGAGGATCTTCTCCTTCAGGAGCTGGGCCCTCGACGCGAGGAAGAGGTGGCACTCGGCCAGGGGATGGAGAGGGGAAGAACTGTTTAAGATCGCCTCTCGTAATTTCTCTCCGAACACCGTTCCGCCGGGCTCGCGCAAGGTGCGGACCCGAAGTCCTTTTTTCGCGAGGTGGGCCTCGATCTCCTTGATCTGGGTCGACTTCCCCGAGCCTTCGATCCCTTCCAGAGAAAGGAACAGGCTCCCGGGTGTTTCCGGGACTCGGAACAGGGAAATGAGATTAGAAAGCGGAGAAGTTTTCACCGCGCCATCATAACTTAAATGCCGGTGAGCTGTATAGGTTTCTGGAGATTATTCTGCGATTGCAGGTTCCGCGTCAGTTTCCTGAAACTTTTCTTCAGGGACATCGGCCGGTTCCTCTTTAAGTTCTTCCGGCATGTCATCGCTGACGTTGGACGGCTTCCGGCGGCCGTTCAAGATGGCCTCCGCACCGGGATCGTCGGCGAGGGAGTGCTCCTGAGGAAGGTTCTCATCCAGGGAGTCGTCGTTGGCGATGGGATCTTCGCTCTGGTGTGTCTCGATCTGCGTCGGATAGCTCGATTCGCTGTTCCGACTGTCCCGGTACCGCTGCTTGCGCGGCATCTGTCTGACACTCGCTGGTCGACGGGAGGGAGAGGAGGCTTCCGGAGCAGGAGCGGCCGGGGCCGGATCGAACTTCGGCATGATGACTTCCGGGGCCTGGACCACTTCTTCGGCCGGGGCTTCCGCCTCGGTCGCTGCCACCGGCTCGGGGCCCTTGGTAGCGGTCAGCCAGTTGTAGCTCACCAGCACCCCGACGATGAGGGCCGCGACCCCTGCGGACAGGACCCAGGACATGACGGTGTTGGCGGAAGCCTTGTGAACCGGCAGGCCCTCTTCCAGCTGCGCGGTCTTCATCTTCTGCTGGCTCAGGAAGGTCATGGAGATGAGCTCTTCCTGAGCGTTGTTGGTCTGCTCGAGCCTGGGCTCGATGGACGAGGTCGCGTGATCCATGTTTGGTGCGAGCGGCGAGTCCGGGAGCTCGTCCGGAGAGTGGAATATCTGATCGAAGCTCTCGAGGAGGTAGATCTTCTGCCAGGTGTGCCCGTCGTCCAGGGAGATCTGGTCGGTCATGGAGAGGGTCCCGAGCTCGAGTTTCTTTTCGATGTCCTTGTGGAAGAGCGGGTGGGATTTCTGGCCCGTCTCCAGGATCCAGTAGCGCTGGTTGGTCTTGAAGTTCGACTCGACCCGCTTGAACTCCGGGTAGTCGAAGAAGGGATGCCATTCCTCGGAGCCCGGGTGGGCCGCCTGGATGCGAGAGAAGAGACCGTCGTGCTCGCTTGCGTAGTGCTTCAAGGACTTCGTCTCGAAGGGGCCGAACTCATCTTGGCCCAGGCGCACGATCCACAGGTCACTCGGACCGAAGCCCATTTCTTCGATGGTTTCCTGAGAGAGCGGTTTTAAATCGAGAGTTGCCATAGAGCTAACCTTCCTTGGCACCTGTTTCGGACGCGTAAATAGAATCTTTAGTGTTTTGACGAAACCTGAGCGAACCGGCATAATGGGGCCCATAGCCGAAGGAAGAACCCTTGAACATGCTGGACAAGATAACTCAAATAAAAAACCGGTTCCTGAAGTTCGAAGACTGGGAGGACCGGTACAAGGAACTCATCCACCTTGGTCGGCAACTGCCGGCCTACCCGGAGGACAAGCGAGAGGACAAGTACAAGGTCAAGGGCTGCCAGTCTCAGGTCTGGCTCTACCCGGAGTTCAAGGACGGCGTGGTCAACTTCTATGCGGACTCGGACGCTCTCCTGGTGAAGGGGATCGTGGGCCTTCTGGTGAGCGTCTACACTAACTCCACGCCGGACGAGATCCTGAGCACCAAGCCCGACTTCCTCAAGGAGGTCGGCATCACCGAGCACCTGTCCATGAACCGCACCAATGGTCTGGCCGCCATGATGAAGCAGATCCAGATGTACGCCCTGGTTTATAAATCCATGCAGAAGGTGAGCAATGATGACCGTAAGCCGGCCCCGTAGGAACAGGATCAACGAAGCCATCCGCGGGCTGGTGCGGGAGTCCCATCTATCTGCGGACCACCTCATCGCTCCTTTGTTCGTGGTGGACGGAAGCTCCCAGAGAATTCCCATCCAGTCCATGCCCGGGCACGCCCGGTTATCCATCGACGAACTGGTGAAGGAAGTCCGCGAACTCTACGACCTGGGGGTCAAGTGCGTGGCCCTCTTCCCGGCCATCGAAGACAAGCTCAAGACCCCGGATGCTCGCGAGGCCTATAATCCGAAGGGGCTCAACGCCCGCGCCATCCGTGCGGTCAAGGACGCCCTGCCGGAGATGCTGGTGATGGGAGACATCGCCCTGGATCCGTATTCCTCCGAGGGCCACGACGGCCTGGTGGATGCGAAGACGGGAGAAATCCTCAACGACCCCACGCTCGAGGTCCTGGCCCGGCAAGCGCTCTGCGAAGCCGAAGCGGGAGTGGACATCATCGGTCCGTCGGACATGATGGACTCGCGGATCGGTTTCATCCGAACCGCGCTGGACAAAGCTGGCTTCGAGAATAAGCTCATCATGAGCTACTGCGCGAAGTACGCCTCCGGGTACTACGGGCCTTTCCGCGAAGCCCTGGACTCGGCACCGAAGAAAGGAGACCAGAAGACCTATCAGATGGACCCGGCCAACGGTCGGGAAGCACTCCGGGAAGCCTACCTGGATGAGGCCGAAGGGGCCGACATCCTCATGGTCAAGCCAGGGCTTCCGTACCTCGACGTGATCTACCGGTTGAAGGAAGCTTCCCAGCTCCCCATCGCCGCCTACAACGTGAGCGGAGAGTACGCCATGGTGAAGGCCGCGGCCCAGAACGGCTGGCTTGACAACGACAAGGGGATCCTCGAGACCCTGAC
>SXUH01000067.1 GCA_005791855.1 Bdellovibrionales bacterium | reverse complement strand
GCTTGCTCGATGGCCAAGCATCCAATGCGATGGACAAGAGCGCAAAGGACTTGGGAAGTCACAAACAAAGTATCAATTGTTCCATCAGGATGAGGCGACAACATTATTGACAGTTACCGGCGTCCAAAATTCCCGAGCCTAGATCCCCGCCGGGATGTAGTTCACGTCCACCTTGTCCCCGGACTTGTAGTAGTTCGCGGAGCCGTTGAGCTGGAGCATGAAGCCGGACTTGATGATGGCCGGCTGGTCGTCGCCCGCGTTCGGGTAGGCGACCTTCACGTTCTGGTTGGTCTTGTAGCCCACGTAGGTGAAGCCGTCGGTGGCGCTGGACGAGATGGCCCTGCCGTTGATCTGCATGGCGAGGGTCTGGGGCTTCGGTTCCTTCGGGAGGACGACGTAGTTGAAGTACTCGGTCTTCGACGTCGAGGTCACGGAGACGCAGGTCGGGTAGGAGATCTCGTGGCCCGGGAGGAACTCGATCAGGTGCCGGGCGCGGGTCGGTTCGCCGGAGCTCGGGAAGTACCGGGTGTCGAAATCGTTCGGGTAGTTCGGGTTGAGCTTGTACTGCCAGCCGGAGGTCAGGAGCACCGGAGCGGAGTTGGCGGCCGTGGTCTTGTAGACCTTGATCTTCGAGGTGTCGATGGCGTCGTTGGTGAAGGTGATCGGCCAGTAGCGGTACTTGTGGCTGATCACGACCTGCTTGATCGAGGAGTTCACGGTGGCGAAGAGGGAGGAGATCCCCGTCTCGCAGAGGTCGTAGCTGTCCTTCTTCGCGTTGTTGTCGGAGGCCTCCGAGTAGGTGTACATCTCGTTGGCCATCTTCACGTAGGACTTCACCGAGGGGAGCCAGCCCGTCTTGCACGCGGACTTCGCGGTCACGGTGAAGAGCCGGAGCTTCTGCGTGTTCGGAGCCGGATTCAGGGAGGCGTCGATGGCCTTGAGGCTCGCGAGGCGAGCATTGAAGACGTCCGCACGGACTCCCGTCTCGCCGTTGCCGTACCCGAGGTCGTATTCGACGTCGTTGTCCCGGCCATTGGAGACCAGGACCACGAGGTGGTAGGCGTTCTGCCGGAAGAGGTTGTCGGAGGTGTGGTTACTCATGAAGTCGATGGCCCGGCGGAGGCCCGCCTCTTCGCTCCCGCCGGCCGGGTTGGTGAAGAAGGTCAGCTCGGAGGAGGAGATGATCTTCCGGTTGGTGGCCTCGGCGCTCAGGGCGTCGCTCGAGTTGGTCATCACCTGGTAGTCGTCGTACGGATTGGCGTCGTTCGCTCCGGGGATCAGCGTGGTCCCCACCATGCGGTAGTCGAACTCCTTGGAGATCGAGTCCACGGTGTTGCGGATGGCGGTCTTGATGTCCCCGGCGAGGTAGTAGCTACTCGTCGAGTTGTCGACCACGTAGAGGATGTCGACCTTCGGCTTGATCAGGGTAGAGGAGGAGCAGGAGAGCTGGTCGTAGTAGCGGAGGCCGTCCGGGGTGCTGGTGGAGGACTGGGGGGTGGAGCCGAACTTCTCGCCGCCGCAGCCGGCGAGCGTGCCCAGAAGAACGAGACCCGAGAGAACCTGACCGTACGCTTTCATATAAACACCTTAAGGTAATTCCCTACTTACCCATCGGAGGAAGCGGGGGGAAACTTTAATCAAGACGGGGGCTTCTCCGACTAACCTGGTGAGGTAAGGACGGGAAAAGATTGCCACGATTCCTCTTTATCAGGAGGTTTGAGGTAAGATATCCTAAACAATTATTTCAATAGCTTGAGGAATTTATGGCAGACAACTGGTACTACGTTCAGAAGGGCAATCGGCACGGTCCCGTTGGAGTAGAAGTCATCGAAAGTATGCTCCGGGGTCAGCAGCTGCAGCTCGAGGATTTCGTCTGGAAGAAAGGGTTCGAGAACTGGAAGAAGATCAGTGAAGTGCCCGAGCTCCAGTCGCAGCCCGCGCCCGCGCCCGCTCCGAAGGAGCCGGAGGCCGCGCCGGTGTTCACGCCTCCCAAGCAAGCGGCCACGCCGAAACCTACGGCGGCCCCCGCGCCGACGCCGAAGCCCGCGGCGGCGCCCGCACCAGCTCCGAAGCCGGCCGCGGCGCCGACCCCGAAGCCCGCTCCCGCTCCGGTCCACGTCGAGCCGGAGAAGGTCTTCAGCCTCAAGGATCTGAACTTCGAAGAGCGCGCCGTCTTCCTCCGCATCGGCGCCGACCGCGGCTCCGCCGCCTCCGACTACGGCCCCTACAGCGTGAAGCAGCTCAAGCAGCTGTTCAAGGAGAAGCGGATCAACGGGAAGACCTACCTCTTCTCGAAGGGGATGAAGGAGTGGATGCTCCTCGCGGACCTCCCGGAGTACCAGGAGATCTTCGAAGAACTCCCGCCGCTCATCCCGGAGGCCGAGCGGCGGATGGCCGTCCGCAAGCCGTTCGTGGCCCGGCTCTTCGTCCAGAATAACAAGGTCGTCTTCGAGGGCATCTGCCGGGACATCTCCATCGGCGGCATGCAGGTCCTGATCGATAAGTTCAACGGCAACGCCGGCGACAAGATCACCATCAACGTGCACCCGGAGAACACCGAGTACCACTTCACCGCCTCCGGCGTGGTGGTGCGGATCCTCGAGGGGAACTCGGGCTTCTCCTTCCGCTTCCACGGGCTCTCCGACGAAGCCAGGCGGGCCATCGAAAAATATGTGCAAGAAAACTAAGCGTGAGCCGGGGGATCGTTCCATTCACCACGACTGACTACTCCGTCCCGTCCTGCGACGGGGAGACCTCGCTCTTCATCCGCCAGTACCACCGCGGGTCTCCGCGCGTCCACTTCTTCCTCGTCCACGGTGCCCTCGAGTACTCGGGCCGCTACACCGATCTGATAAACTTCTGGCTCCGGCACTACCGGGACGTGGTCGTCACCGTCTTCGACCACATCGGCCACGGCCGCAGCGGCGGCGCCCGCGCGTACGTCGAGAGCTTCAGGGCCTACCTCGACGACTTCCTCATCGTCGGCGACTTCGTCCAGCGGAAGCTCGAGGAGAAGACCGAGACCTTCATCTGCGCCCACAGCCTCGGGGGCCTCGTCACCCTCACGCGCCTCCTGGACTCGGCCTACGGCTGGCCCCATCCGGTCCGCGGGCTCATCTTCTCGAGTCCGTGCATCCGGCCCCGGAAGTTCCTGGGCCCCGTCTCGGAACCGGTGCTGCGGAGGCTCGTCGGCCTCTCTCCGCGGCTCCACCTGCCCATGCTCATCCGCGGGAAGGAGCTCACCCGGGACCCGGAGCGCGCGAACGACTTCGACACCGACACCCTCATCCCGACCTTCATGAGCGTGAAGATGGCGGCGGAGGTGGTGGAGGCGAGCCACCGGATCTCCGGCCTGTCCTACTACCTCAAGACCCGGAGCCTCTTCCTCATCGCCGGCGCGGACAAGGTCGTCGACCCGGAGAGCGCGCGGCTCTTCGCCCACGGGATCGACAAGCAGCTGACCCAGATGATCTATTACCCCGAGCACTTCCACGAGCTCTGGAACGAAATTGATCGCCACGAAATCTTCGAAACCATGAGAAGATGGGTGGACACGCAACTCAAGGAGTCCAAGTGAAGACCGGTTTCCTTCTACTGCTCGCCGTCGCCGGCTGCGCTAGCTACAAGACGTACAACCAGACCACCACCGGACGGGTCGTCTTCCGCGGCGGGATCTACCAGAAAGACTCCTGGGACAATTCCCTGAAGTTCAAGCGCATGAGCTGGTACCACGGGATGACCCTGTACTACGACGCCCTCTTCTGGAAGGCCGATCCGGCGTCTCCGTTCTCCCAGTGGTTCTCTCCCTCGGAGAAGGAGTTCTTCACCAAGTGCGACTCGCTCCTGGTGACCGCCGGGTACAGCGCGGATCCCGCGAAGATCTCCCACGTGAATTTCCGGGAGCAGATGAAGCTCAACGGCTACGACGACGTGGTCCTCAACACCTTCGCCTCCTACCTCAAGAGCCATCCCTCGGCCAGCGACTGGCGGCTCCAGAACTACAAGATCATGGGCTACTGCAAGCGCTCTCCGACCCGGCTCGAGACCAAGAACCTCGCGATCAACTTTCCCAGTTTCCAGCACTTGGAGATCGAGCTCTAGGAAACCCGAGCAGATTCCTTCGGTTAGCGGAACCTTCGGAAAAAACCTTTAGAAAAACCGCAGGGTACCGATAGGTACTCGAGGCACTATGAGCGACAAGAAATTTCAAAGGTTCGGAAAATATCTAATCCTGGATCACCTGGTTGACGGTGGCATGGCGAAGATCTGCCGTGCCCGCTACCTCGGGGAGCAGGCCAATAAGGTCGTCGCCATCAAGATGGTCCAGCCGCAGTTCTCGAACGACGAAGCGTTCGTGCGCATGTTCCAGGACGAGCTCAACATCACCTTCGGCATGCTCCACCCGAACATCATGCAGGTCTACGACTACGGGAAGACCAACGGCCAGCTCTACACCGCCATGGAGTACATCCACGGCGCCAACCTCAAGCAGTACCTCGATCGCCTGCGGGACAAGAAGAAGGGCGGCTTCGCCGTGGAGATCTCCTGCTACATCATCTCCCAGGTCTGCCAGGGCCTCCACTACGCGCACACGTTCACGGACAAGCTCACCGGCAAGCCGTACAACATCATCCACCGGGACATCTCCCCGCACAACATCATGCTCACCTACGACGGCGCGGTGAAGGTGATCGATTTCGGAATCGCGAAGTCGAACACCAACTCGGAAGCCACCCAGGCCGGGACGATCAAGGGGAAGCTCTCGTACCTCGCCCCCGAGTACCTCGAGGGGATCGAGCTCGACGCCCGCTACGACGAGTTCGCCGTGGGCGTGACCCTCTGGGAGCTCCTGTGTTCGCAGAAGCTCTTCCAGGCGAACAACGACCTCGCCGTCCTGAAGCAGATCCAGGCCTGCAAGATCCGGCCCCCGTCGGAGATCAACCCGACGGTCCCGAAGGAACTCGACGCCATCGTCATGAAGGCCCTCTCGAAGGACCGCTCGAACCGCTACGAAGACCTGGACCAGATGAACCGCGCCCTCGTGCGCTTCCTCTACTCGAAGTACCCGGAGTTCAACGCTTCGGACCTCCGGAAGTTCGCCGACGACCTCTTCGGGAACGAGATCGCCCGGGACCGGGATAAGTTCGTCGAGTACGGGAAGATCGACACGGCCTCCTACATCGAGGACATGAAGAACGAAGAGAGCAAGACCGGGAAGATCTTCCGGAAGGAACCGCTCGGCGTGAAGGCCGAGGACCCGCGCGCCCGCGTGCGGGAGCTCGAGCTCCCGATCAGTCCGCAGGTCAACATCGAGATCAACAACAAGCCGGACCTCACGAAGACGAAGAAGCTCGGGAACAAGGGGTCCATCGTCGCCCCCGCGCAGGCGGCGTCGAAGAACACGCGCCTGACCAGCACCGTCTCCCGGCGGATCGAGAAGACCATCACCCAGGGGATGAACAAGCAGGACGTGGAGACCGCGGAGGAGTCCTCCTCCTCCGGCAAGCAGATCATCATGATCCTCATCGCCGCCTCCGTCATGGGTGTGGCGTACTTCCGGCCGGAGCTCTTCGAGAAGGTCTTCGGGATCAAGTCCGAGGCCACCGCGCCGACGGCTCCGGTGGTCACCAGCGCGCCCGTGAGCACTTCCCAGAAGGTCCGGGACCCGGCCGAGGCCACCGGGGAGATCGTCCTGAGCGGCATCGACATCTCGATGGAAGTGGTGGTCGACGGCATCCGCACCGACTACATCGGCAGGCCGATCAAGGTTCCCCTGGGCCAGGCGGTCTCGGTGATCGTCAAGAAATCCGGCTTCACTCCCTTCGTCACCAAGGTCACCCTCGACGACGGGAAGACCTCCGAGGTCATCTCCGTCCCGCCGCTGGAGAAGACCCGCGCGGGCCTCCTCACGACCTCGCTGAACTACACCGCTGGATCGAAGCTCGTCTACGAAGAGGGCGGAGAGACCGTCGAGCGCGACCTCCCGTTCAAGGACGTCCAGATCACCGAAGGGACCTACGAAGGGAAGGTGGTGAACCCGATCCTCGGAACGGAGAAGCGGGTGGAGTTCAAGATCGAAGAGAACAAGAAGCACTTCCTCGAGTGAATCTGCCTTAAGGTCCCCAATTTCGGCGTTGCCTGCGTCGATCGGTCGTGCGACGTACTGACGTACGCCTCCTCCCTCACTCCTTGTCGCCTTGAACTTGGCGCCCTTAAGGCAGATTCAGGAGATTCTACTCTTCGAACCGCTTCGACTGCTTGAAGCGGTTCACCTTCCGCATGTTCAGGAGCTTGATGATCTCCGCCGCGGTCTCCTCGAGGGCCTTGCCGGTGACGTTGAACACGGGCCAGCGCTTGTTCTCGGAGAAGATCCGGTTGGCCCACTCGATCTCCTCGGAGACCTTGGCGATGTCGGCGTAGTCCCCCTCGTCGTTCGAGAGGCCAAGCCGGGTCAGGCGGTTCTTCCGGATCTGGAAGAGGGCGTCCGCGTCGATGGTGAGGCCGAAGATCTTCCGCTGGTCCACCTGGAAGATCTTCTCCGGCAGGTGCACGCCCATGACGATGGGGACGTTGACCACCTTCGTCCCCTCGAGGGAGAGGTACATGGAGAGCGGGGTCTTCGAGGTCCGGGAGATTCCGACGAGGATCACGTCGGCCTCTTCCAGGGAGTTGATGTTCCTCCCGTCGTCGTGGTTCAGGGTGAACTCGATGGCGGCGACGCGCTTGAAGTACTGGTCGTTCACCGCGTGGAGCAGGCCCGGCTGGTAGTTCGGTTCGGCTTCGAAGAAGTTCGAGAACGTGGTGAGGAGCGGGCCCATCACGTCCACCGACCGCACGTGGTCCCGCTTGGAGAGCTCGGCGATGTAGGCCCGGAGCTCCACCGAAACGATGGTGTAGACCACGATGTCGTGGTGGATCGCGGCTTCCTGAAAGATCGCATCGATCTGCTGCTTGGTCCGGATGTTCTTGTAGCGGGTGAAGAAGATCTCCTTATCCTGGAACTGCGTCATGGCGGCCCGGGTTATGGCCGACGCTGTTTCTCCGGTACCGTCCGAGATGACTATGACTTTCAATTTGTCGTGCGGCTGCATAATTTTAAAAGGTTGCTGGTTTATTTTTTGATTCGCTAAACTATCAGTACTTATTTTACTCAAGAGGGGACTCAAATGCACCTAAGAAAAATCTTATTTACCCTGACGGTCCTGTTCACGGTCACCGCCCGCGCGGAGTTCAAAGCGCTCCCGGACAAGGTTCCGACACCGGCGGATAATCCGATGACTCCGGAGAAGGTCGAGCTCGGGAAGATGCTGTGGTTCGATCCGCGGCTCTCCATCGACGGAACCATCTCCTGTAACTCCTGCCACAACGTCATGTTCCACGGCGGCGACGGGAGGCCCGTGGGCGTGGGGATCCACGGACAGCGAGGAGGCCGAGGGTCTCCGACGGTGTGGAACGCAGCCTTCCAGACCGTGCAGTTCTGGGACGGCCGCGCACCCTCCCTCGAGGAGCAGGCGAAGGGGCCCCTCATCAACGGCGTGGAGATGGGGATGACCTCGCACGACTTCACCATCGAACGGTTGAAGAAGATCCCCGGCTACGTCGAAGCCTTCAAGAAGGCGTTTCCGAAGGAGAAGCGCATCACCATCGACACCATGGCCAAGGCCCTCGCGTCCTACGAGCGCACGCTCATCACGCCGAACTCGCCGTTCGACAAGTACATGAAGGGCGACAAGAAGGCTCTGAACGCTCAGGAGCTCCGGGGGATGAAGCTCGTGGATGAGATCGGCTGCACCTCCTGCCACACCGGCGAGAACTTCAGCGGAGAAGGCTTCAAGATGGGCGAGGGGAACTACCAGCCGTTCCCGCAGATCCCCGGCTCGAAGTACGACAAGCTCTACGACATCACGGCGGACCTCGGTCGCTACGAGGTGACGAAGAAGGCCGAGGACAAGAACAAGTGGAGAGTCCCGACCTGGAGGAACGTCGCCATCACCGCTCCGTACTTCCACAACGGGAAGGTGAAGACGCTGGACGAAGCCGTGCGAGTCATGGCGAAGACCCAGCTCGACATGGACCTCAAGGAGAACCAGGTCGCCGACATCGTGGCGTTCCTGAACTCCCTGACCGGAGAGTTCCCGAAGCAGCAGATGCCCCAGCTTCCGAACACGGTGAACATGAGTCTAACTCCGGAGCCGTAGGCTCCGAGGCTTAAGTCCCTCCGGGCCCTGCGCTCGGAGGGCGTCCTTTCCTAGTACATGTCCTTGGCCCACTCGACCTTGGTGGCCTTGCACACGACCACTCCTCGCACCTGCTGGAGCCGTGTGGTCACGTCGAAGTGGAAAACTGGGATCGGACAGCCGAGACGGACTCGGAAGGCGGCAGTGTTTCGGATCGCAGCCGTCAGATGCGCGGACACTACCTGGCAGGCAGCGGCATTTCCCGTGGCGGCCTGGGCGGCTTCGATCGCTTCAGTCTCGCAGAGCTCTTGAGCTCCGTCGTTCGCCTGGGCTGCCGTCGCAACGGCGGACATGATACCCACGAGGGCAAGGACCTTAAGATTCGTTAAAAAGTTTTTCAAGCTGTGGCTCCTGAGAGGTGTTGTGCGGACTCTATATCTCCTCGGGGATTCTATTTAAAGGAGATGGTAAAACTTTCACTGACCTTCATGCTCCCGGATAAACGTGCTACTCAAGCAGGCCATCATCTAACCACCCAATAGAACTTAGGAACGGACATGAAAAGAATTCTTCTTTCGCTGATCTCAATAACCTTCGCAGCTTTCTCCTTCGGCCAGAACCAAGGCCTCCAGGATGACCGGCACGTGCTCGCCCGGTACCGGGTCATCACCGAGACCGCGCCGCAGACGCTCCAGGCGCTCCAGAGGCCTCAGCTCGAAGCGCTCTTCTTCGCCACCGCCAACAATCCGGTCGCGGCGACGACCCCGGCGAACATCCGGAAGTACGACACTCCGGCGGGCGCCATCGGCTACTGCTTCGGCCGGGCCATGACCGCGCACCTCGAAGCTCGCAAGCTCGGGCTCGCAACTGCGAGCATAAAGAAGCTCTTCATCGTCGGCGACCTCCGGTCGACGAGCCAGCCGGAGTGGCGGTTCCACGTCACCACCCTGGTCAAGGGAACGGATGACTGGTACGCCATCGACCCGATCGTAAACCGCGTCCTGCGGATGCGCGACTGGATCCGGTACGTGAAGTCCGTCTGGGACCGGTCCAACCGGGCGAAGCTCTACATCACCGACGCCGACGCCGTCCTTCCGGACCTGACCTTCGCAAGACCCATCCCGGAGGAAACCGGCGCGGCCCTCATCGAACTCAACTTCAATCCGGACCTCCGGAGGGCAGAAGGGATCGTGGCGATCCCGGTCCCGGGAGTCGAGCGGATCTACTCCGTGGCCCTGCCGGCGAAGGTCAAGTACTTCTCCTCCGTCCTCGAGCCGGAGGCGTCGCGGTTTAACTTCGAAGAGATCCGCGTCGGCGCCGACGTCATCCCGTACAAGAACTACTTCGAAGATCTCATGGGGACCCTGCTCGGTCGCAACCCGCGGCCTGCCTTCAAGGCCAACTCCAGCGAGGCCCGGCAGCTGTCCCTTGGTGCCGGCGGCGGCGGAAGCTTCAACCTCAACGAGCTCCTGCGGTAACGTATGATGTACGAAAAGGCCCACGGGCCATTCTTCCACGAGTTCGAGGCCTTCGACGACGACCGGCGGACCGTGTTCTGGAGGAAGCGCCTCGCGGACCTCGTAGCCCACTCGCGGGCGAAGGCTCCCTTCTACGGCGAGCGCCTCGGGGGGTACGACGCCGGGGCCGAGCACCCGCTCTCGAACGTCCCCACCATGGGAGCGAGCGACCTCCGGACCGCCGTCCCGCCGGGGGGCCGGTCCCTCCTCACTTCGGAGAGCACCGGCTTCACCGTCTTCCAGAGCGGCGGCACCACCGGCGTGCCGAAGACCACGCTCTTCACCCACACCGAGCTCGAAGAGATCAACCAGCTCAACGGCCGCGGCTTCTACGCCACGGGCCTCCTCCCGTCGGACCGGGTCGGGAACTTCTGGGCCGTCGGCGGCCTCTACATGACCTTCATCCACATGAACCGGATGCTCCAGCAGTACGGAAACATGAACTTCCCGTTCTCGAACCACACGCCGTCGGACTTCGTCTACAACGTGGCGAACCTCTTCAAGATAAACTGCTTCTCCGGGATCGCCTCCGTCGTCCTCAACACGCTCCGGGAGATCGAAGCCCAGGGCCATCACCTGGCCACCGGGTTCGGCGTCGAAAAAGTCTACTACGGCGGGGAACACCTCTACGAAGCCGACCGGAAAGAGCTCCGGGAGAAGTTCGGAGTGAAGACCATCCTCGCCCCGGGGTACGGCACCGTCGACACCTGGTACATCGGCTACCAGTGCACGGAGACCCCCGCCGGGGTCTTCCACGCCCACGAGGACCAGTGCTACAGCGAGATCTTCAACGAAGACGAGACCCGCCACTGTAACCTCGGAGAGGTCGGGATGCTCTACGCCACTCCGCTGGTTCGCTTCCTCACGCCGGTGATCCGCTACCGCGTCGGAGACAAGGCCCGGTGGCTCGGCGGCGAGTGTGCCTGTGGCCGGAAGACCAGACGGTTCGAGCTCCTCGGGAGAGGAGACGACGTGCTTCGGATCGGCTACGACTCCGTCGACTACAATGGAGTCCAGGAAGTCGCGCTGAAGATCCCCGGGCTCTCGGGGTCGATCCAGATGGAGAAGCGCCGGGAAGAGGGGAAGGACCGGCTCGTCATCCGCATCGAGTCCCCGGCCCCCGCCGAGAACTTCGCGGGCCTCGCGGAGAACTTCGAGCAAGAATTCCTCTCTCTGCGTCCGTCCTTCCGGGAGTTCGTGAAGAAGGGATCGGTCTGGCCCCTGGCCGTGGACATCCTTCCCCTGGGAACCCTGGAACGGAACTCCCGGACCGGAAAGCTCATCCGGGTCAAGGACGTCGTATGAGTTGCCTCCCGGCGCACCTCCAGATCCCCCAGGACCTCCGGTTCGTCAAACCGTCGAAGGCCTTCGTCCGTTCCTACGGAGACGCCCTCCGGCTTCCGTCGGAGAAGGTCCGGCGACTGGAGCAGTTCACCGAAACGATCCTCAACCTCATCATCACAAATTCCCGGAGCACGTCCCGGGAGGTCCCGATCGAGCTCGAGCTCCGGACCGACGGCGCGAGCCTCTCCCTCAAGTTCCTGAACCGAGGCCTCCCGATCTTCGAGCGAGACCTCCGGAGCACCGACGTGGCCATCGACTCGGAGGATACTTTCGAGTTCGTGAACCTGGGTCCGCAGGGCCAAGCCTTCGTCTCCGTCCTTCCCATCGATCCGACGGAGCACCCGGACCTCGAAGCTCCGCTCCCGGAGACGAACCCGGAGGAGATCGAGGTCCGTCTGATGGGGGTTCTCGAAGTCGACGAGCTCGCGAAGCTCTTCTTCCGCGTCTACGGCTACAGGTACATCAACGACTGGGTCTACTTCCCGGAGAAGATCCGCCGGAAGCTCGAAGCTCAGGACATGATCTCGCTGGTCGCAAGCTCCCCCGCGGGAAGGCACGTGGGCCACGTCGCCCTCGTGAGGTTCAACACCTCGCCCGTGGTCTACGACCTGGGCCTCGGAGTGGTGGACCCGGGTCTGAAATCGAAGGGCCTCTTCAAACGACTCCTGTCGGAATCCATGGACCTCATCTCCCGGACGCCGATGGACTACTGCATCTTCGACATGGTGACGAACCACCTCATCAGCCAGAGGGAAGTGTTCAACTACCCGGCGTGCGTGATGTGCCTGAACGTCGGGGTCCAGGGGTCCACCACGCAGGCGAGCCTGAAGAAGCTCGGCATCGGCACCGACGCCGAGGACATGGATCGGTACTCCATCCTCATGGCCGTGCGGCTCGGGGTTCCCCATCCTTTCGGTGAGACCGTGACCCTTCCGCCGAACCTCGGCGAAGCCCTGGACTTCCTCCTGACCCCCCTGGGCGTTCGCTGGGTTCCGTCCTCGAGGTTCTCCTCCATCCCCCGAACCGGATCCTACCAGACCAAGCTCGACTCGATCCAGAAGTCCGTCTTCTTCGACCTCGAAGCCCCGGGGCTCGACGCGGTCACGAGCCTCATCGACGACTGGAAGTACTACATCCGCCTCGGGAACCTCTACGGCGCGGTGGACGTTCCGCTGGACCAACCGGGCCTCGGGAGTGCCTACGAACGTCTCTGCCGAGCAGGCTTCTTCCTCGCAGGGCTCATCCCGTACCGCCACACTGGCCGGTTAGCGCTCCGGCTCCAGTGCCTCGGCCCCACCCGGGTCTCCTGGGAGAACATCAAGATCCACGGAGCCCAGGCCAACCAGTTGCTCCAGCTCGTTAGATCAGACCACGAAAGGAACTCTCTCATATGACCACATTCCCCAACGCCGAACAGATCTGCTCCGTGAAGGCCCCCCTCAGCTGGGACGAGAAGAAGAACCAGCTCTTCGTCGACGCCTGTCGGGAGATGGCCCTCTTCCATTCCCAGAACTCGCCCGAGCTCCGCCGGCTCTACGAAAAGAAAGGTTTCCGTCCGGAGACGCTCCGTTCGGTGGCGGACCTCTCCCGGATCCCGTACGTCGGAGTCACGGCGATGAAGTACCACCTCCTGACCTCCCAGCCGGAGGACCGGGCCGTCCTCAAGCTCACCTCGTCCGGAACCTCCGGCCAGAAGACTCAGGTCTGGTTCGACCAGGGAAGCCTCGACCGCGTCCAGCGGATGCTCGACGGCCTCCTGGAGGAGGAGGGCCTCACCTCCGCGCGGCCGACGAACTACCTGCTCTTCAACTACGATCCCCGGGAGGCGGGCGACCTCGGGACGGCCTACTCGCAGAACAACCAGCTCCGCTTCGCTCCGGTGAAGCGGGTCGAATACGCCATCCGGAAAGACGAGAAGGGCGAGTGGTTCTTCGACAAGGAGAGGACCCTCCGGGCGCTCGACGCCTTCGCCCTGGAAGGAGGGCCCGTCCGCTTCCTCGGAATGCCGGCGTTCCTCCACGACTTCCTAAGCTACCTCGGCGAGCGGCGGTACCGGCTCGATCCCGAGAGCCTCCTCATCTACAGCGGTGGCTGGAAGGCGAGCGAGGATAAGAAGACGACCAAGGAAGAGTTCCGCGCCCTCTGCGGCGAGAAGCTCGGCCTCCCGGCGAGCCGGGTCCGGGACGCCTATGGCCTGGCGGAGCACAGCGCTCCCTACTACGAGTGCGAAGCTCACCGGTTCCACGTTCCGGTGTTCAACCGTCTCATCACCCGGGATCCGGTCACGATGGAGCCCACCGCCCCGGGGGAACGCGGAGTCCTCGAACTCCTCACACCCTTCAACGCCATGATGCCGACCCTCGCCGTCCTCTCCACGGACTGGGCCGTCATCTCCGAGGAGCCGTGTCCCTGCGGTAAGAACTCACCAATCTTTACGATCCTCGGTCGCGCGGGGATCTCGAAACACAAAGGCTGTGCCCTCCACGCGGAGGACATCCTAAAGAAGAAGGCCCAGACATGAAGAAGACCAGATACCTCTTCGGAGAATTCTACCAGATCGACGGGAAGCTCACGGCTCCCGCCGTGCACGAGATCTGCGAGAAGGCGGAAGCTCGGCAGGAAGAGACGGCGGCACATCCGCTGGAGCTCGTCTACCAGCTCTTCGACCAGCTGGCCCAGGACTGGTCGGATCCGGAGTTCCCCGCTCGGAAGGAAGCCCAGGAGCGGCTCCCCGGCCTCACCGGATTCTCCCCGGAGATGGTCGCCCTCGGCCTGAACCACGTTTCGGTCCTGCTCAACTCCGCTT
>SXUH01000066.1 GCA_005791855.1 Bdellovibrionales bacterium | reverse complement strand
TCCGGCTGCGGGAAGAGCACCTACCTCAAGTGCCTCAACCGCATCAACGAGCGCGGCTCGGAGGTCTCCCACGAGGGTAGCATCCAGGTCTTCGGCCAGGACATCTACCATCCGTCGGTGGCGCTCCCGGAGCTCCGGCGCCAGGTGGGGATGGTGTTCCAGAAGCCGAATCCGCTCCCGCTCTCCATCTACGACAACGTCATCTTCGGCGCGAAGACGCACCTTAAGATGGTGAAGCACTCCGAGCTGAACGAAATGGTCGAGTCCTCCCTCAAGCGCGTCGGCATGTGGGACGACCTCAAGGACCGCCTGAACCGCCCGGCCACGTCCCTGAGCCTCGAGAAGCAACAGCGCCTCTGCATCGCGAGGCTCCTCCCGCTGAAGCCGCGCCTTTTATTGCTGGACGAGCCGTGCTCGGCCCTCGACCCCGCGGGGATCGAAGCCATCGAGAACCTCGTCCGGGACCTGAAGAAGGACTACTCGATCCTCATCGTGACCCACTCCATGAGCCAGGCGAAGCGCGTCTCCGACGAGACGATCTTCATGTACATGGGTGAGCTGGTCGAGATGGGCCCGACGGAAGCCCTCTTCACCACTCCCCGGGAGAAGAAGACCGCGGCGTACATCGAAGGCCGGTTCGGCTAGGGCCCGTCCGCGGCTTCGAAAAGCTTTGACGATGATCCCGCGGGGGTGTTTAATTTTCCGTAGGGACAAGTTTAGAAGTGACGCATGAAATACTCGGGAAGACTCATCGCTCTAAGTTTACTCTGTGGAGGATGGAATGCCATGGCCATGTCAATGAGGTTCGAGGGGCTGGAGCCAGCCTACTCCAGCGGCGATTCCATCAAGATCAAACTCCAGTTCGAAAACACTGGCCCGTCCCCGGTGACGCTCAACCAGAGGTTCGCCCCCGGCGCGAACCACGCGCGCCCCGCGCTCCGGGAGATTTTCTTCGAGGTGAAAGGCCCGAAGGGATCGCTTCCCTTTCTTCCGAAGATCCGCATCGACGAAGCGAAGCCAAGTGATTTAAAGCCCCTCGCCCCGGGAAGCTTCGTCGCTTCACGAGAGGTCGACCTCGCCAGGAGCTTTGACCTCTCCGGCCCCGGTACCTACGAGGTCCAGGCCTTCTACGAAAGCAGATCGGGCGAGGAAGTCCTGAAGCTCGCGACGGGACCCAGGAGCTTTAGGATTACGAAGGTCGAGGTGGGATCGACCAAGAAGTTCGCCTGCCCGGAGCTCCCCGAGGTTTCCTTCCACTATCCGATCTTCAAAGGCTGGGAGCCGAGGTTAGAGAACGCTGAGCCCGGTCGGGGCTGTGTCGTCGTCTTCAAGAATCCTACCCTGAAGCAGTACGAACTTGCACGGCAGCTCCGGGTGACGAAGCACAGTGGAGATACCAAGCTAGAGAAGACTCTCCGGAACCCCGCTGGCATTCCGTACCACCTCGAACTCCAGTCGGAACACGCGACGATCCTCTTCCTCGGTAAGGCCCCCGTATTGGTGGAGATCCACGGCGAAGAGCTTCGAGAAGGATTCGACCTCGGAATGCTAACTCGGGAGATCATCGCCTCCTTCGCCACGGCTGACTAAAAACCAATTAGTCTTTTTGACAACAAAACCCTTTCATAGCTATTCTTTAGCGACTAAAAACCCTTAAGGCGCCAAGAGTCATAAAGCAGGCTTATGAAAAACTTCGAGAACATCATCGTAACCAAAAGACTCAGAGAACACCCGCACATCGCTTCCATCCAACTCAACAGACCGAAGGTCTTGAACGCCCTTTCCACCGATCTCCTGCGGGAGCTCCTCGAAGCGTTATTCGCATTGGATGACGATCCTGCTGTCCGAGTGATCATCCTCACCGGAAACGAGCGGGCCTTCGCCGCCGGGGCCGACATCGCCCAAATGGTGGAGGCCAGTCCGATAGACCAGATCAACGACACCCGGATCCGCACCTGGAAGCAGTTCGCTCTAGTCTCGAAGCCGGTCATCGCGGCGGTAAACGGCTTTGCCCTCGGAGCTGGCAGCGAGCTTGCCATGGCCTGCGACTTCGTCATCGCCGGGGACACGGCGAGGTTCGGCCAACCGGAGATCAAGATCGGGACCATCCCCGGTGCGGGCGGCACCCAGCGCCTCACCCGGGCCCTCGGGAAGTCGAAGGCGATGCTCGCGGTCCTCACGGGAGACATGATCGACGCCTTCGAAGCCGAGCGGACGGGGTTGGTCGCAAGGGTGGTTCCGGCGGAGACCCTCCTCCAGGAAACCTTCGAGGTCGCCAAGCTCATCGCAGACAAGGCCCCGGTGGCGGTGAAGCTCGCGAAGGAAGCCGTGAACATGGCCTTCGAGACCCCGCTCGGAGAGGGCCTGGAGTTCGAGAGGAGGAACTTCTACCTGACGTTTTCATCCAAGGACCAGAAGGAAGGCATGCGGGCCTTCATCGAAAAGCGCGAACCCAAGTACGAAGGGAACTAAGCCTATGACTAACTTTGAAACGATCCTCTACCGGCTCGACGGCGCAACCGCCGTCGTCACCATCAACCGGCCTAAGGTGTACAACGCCCTCAACGTCCAGGGGAAGCTCGACATCATCAAGGCCATCCGGGAAGCGAACAAGGACCCGGCGGTCCGCTCCATCGTCCTCGCGGCGGAGGGGAAGGCTTTTTGCTCCGGGCAGGATCTGAACGACCGCACGGTGGACGCATCCAAGGGCCCGGTGGACATCGGGCGCACCATCGAAACCGAATGGAATCCGCTGATCGAGGCGATCCGGAATTCGGAGAAGCTCGTCATCGCCGCCATCCAGGGCGTGTGCGCCGGCGCGGGCCTTTCCGTGGCCCTGGCCTGTGACCTGAAGATCGCGGCTCCGGGGGTCCGGTTCATCTCCGGATTTAGCCAGATCGGGCTAGCTCCGGACGCGGGCATGAGCTTCATGTTGGTTAGACAGATGGGATATACGAAGGCCTTAGAATTCGCCCTATTAGGCAAGCCCCTTCTCTCGGAAACCATGCTGGAGTATAATTTTATCAATGCAGTAGCTGAAGATCCCCTTCAGGAAGCCATGGTTTACGCTGCACAAATCAATGGTCTTGCCCCTCTTTCGGTAAAAATGGTAAAGAAGAACCTGCAGTTTGCCAGTGAGAAAGAGCTCGGCGACGTCCTGAAACGAGAGAAGTACGTCCAGCGTTTCCTGGGCTTCTCGGCGGACTACAAGGAAGGGGTCACGGCCTTCCTGGAGAAACGGAAACCGGAATTTA
>SXUH01000065.1 GCA_005791855.1 Bdellovibrionales bacterium | reverse complement strand
GGGCGCTCAGGGGCCTCTGCTTCGGATCTCGGGAAAGGCACGCGGAGATGAGGTCTGACATCCGAGGAGACAGGTGGGGAACGAGCTCGCCGAGGGGTCGGATCTTGCCTTCGCTTATCTGTTTGATCAATGCCTGAGGAGACTCCGCCTGGTGGGGGAGTTCCCCCGAGAGGAGCTGGTAGGCGATGACCCCGAACGAGTACAGATCCGAAACCGGGGTCGCGTCGTCGAGCTTCAGGACTTCCGGAGGCATGTAGGCCAGCGAACCGAGGAGAACCCCGGACCTGGTGATGGTCGCGCGGGTGAGGGTGCGGGCGAGGCCGAAGTCTGCAAGCTTAACTTCACCCTTCGTTGAAACCAGAATGTTCTCCGGCTTCAGATCCCGGTGGACGATCCCACAGCAGTGAGCTGCGGAGAGAGCTTCGGCGATCTTCGCGAGGAGCCACAGACGGGGCTCGAGGAGCTGGAGCTGGTGCTGCTCCCGCCAAACCTGGATGGAGGAACCGTGGACGAGCTCGAGCTCGAGGCCCCACGTGTCTGCGTCGTTGAAGACTCCCCGGAGCTGGACGATGTTCGGATGCTTCAGCTTCTCCAGAGTCTTTACCTCAAGTTCCAGGCGCTCGCGCATCTCCGGGTCATGGACGATGAGTGGGTTAAACCTTTTGAGAGCGACAGTTTCGCCAGTGTCGTTCCTGGATGCCGAAAGCACTTCGCTAGTGGCCCCAACACCTAGCCGGCTGATAATGGTATATCCATGGATTTTCATGGCGAAGATATATGACAAAACTGTCAGTTATGTCTCGGTAAATTTTGCTTCCGGTCATTTTTGCATGAAAAATATTGAAAGCTCTGGCCCTGTTCTTCCTGACGGACCATATTTAATGGTTTATAACTAGATTCTTAGTTATTTCTCAGCTCAACAGAGACACATGAATCGACCCAGATCAAACCGACGTCGACGGGGCGGTAACCGACCCCAGAATCGACCTCCTCTCAATCCTCCTGCCGAGGGGTCTTCCGGAGAAAGTCAACCAACCGGACCCTTGACCCTCGAGCAGCGCTGCGTAAGGCAGTTCCCCAGCGCCACCTTAGGACGTGGTCGGAAGTATTTTGCCACAGGACGAGTCTCGGAACCTAACTGGGCCGGGCAAGTCTGCACCTTGTTCGTCAACGGCGAGGGTGGAAAGTACCGAGTCCAATTCGACTTCTCTCAGACCGCTCAAGCGGGGATCCTCCCCGCCAGGTGCGAGTGCCCGATCTACGCCAAGGGCGCCATCTGCAAGCACCTCTGGGCGGCCATCCTACAAACTGAAAAAGACTCACCTCCGGGGATGATTCCGGAGAGCGAACAGGTCAAGATCGTGCTCGAAAAGCCGCCGGCGACGTCTACCGCTCCTCAGGAGAGGAAGGATCGGCGGCAGGAGCGTAAGGAAAGAAGAGAGCGCCGGGATCAAGGGAAGGCCTCGGTGATCAAGCAGGAGACCGGGACCTGGCAGGAACGCCTGGGCCAGCTCCAGGGGAAGGTCGCCGTTCCGGAGACACGGATCTCCGCGGGCCTTGCCTCTTTCTTCGTGATCTCGGCGTCGGAGACGGCGTCGACCGGAAAGCTCGTGATGGATCTCTGGATCCGGACCCGGTCGAACACCGGGCTCCTCGGACCGCTAAGGCCCAATCGAGTGGGCACCCAGGGGATCGCCGAGTACTACGACCTGAAGGATCAGGAGATGCTCGCGATCCTGCTCAAGACCGCAAGCCCGCTGACCGTAACACCTCCGGGCCGCGGCGGCGGCTCCACGACCCGCTTCACGGTGGACTCCGTCCTCGAAGGGCACCTGATTCCACTGCTCGCGAACTCTGGAAAACTCTTCCTCTCGCGCAGCCCGAACGGAACTCCGGATTCGGCGGAGAGTCCGCTGCGGATGGACCGCGGAGCGGGCTGGGACTTTGAGCTCCAGCTCGAGTCGGAGGACTCGGAGAACTACGTGCTGGACGGGACCTTGCTTCGGCAGGGAGAAGTCCGCTCGGTCAACTACCCGCTGGCGATCCTGCGCGGAGGCTTCCTCCTCTTCGAAGAAAGGATCGGCCGCTTCCTCGACCCGAACCATGCGACCTGGGCCCTGGGCCTTCGGAGCATGAACGAGTTCCTCGTGCCGCGGGAGCAGGGAGACCAGCTCCTCACGCGGATCCTCCTCGATCCGGCCGCGCCTCGGATCACCTGGCCAGATGAACTTGGCTGGTCGAAGGAAGTCATCGAACCCAGGCCCACCGGAGTCTTTAGGCCCCTTGGCAACGACCCGGCCCTGGGCCGCATGATCCTGACGGTGAGCTTCGACTACGACGGACGGGAAGTGCCGCTCTCGGATCTCGATCCGAGCTTCGTCGTGGCGGAGAAGAAGAAGGTGTACATCCGGAACCAGGAGTTCGAGGAGAAGACCTTGTTCCAGGCGCTGCAGATCCTCCGGGACCAGCAGGGGACGGGGTCCGTGCCGACGAGCGACCTCCAGCGCGCGGCCGGGGACCTGGTCCAGGCGGGGTGGACGGTC
Source organism: Bdellovibrionales bacterium (assembly GCA_005791855.1). Taxonomy (GTDB): domain Bacteria; phylum Bdellovibrionota; class Bacteriovoracia; order Bacteriovoracales; family Bacteriovoracaceae; genus Peredibacter. Next base: position 17,090 of record SXUH01000065.1, on the reverse strand, counting down.
TTCATTGAAAATAAGAAAGTGAGAGTCCCGCAGGACTTCTCGATGAACGTGAGTTCGTCGACGGACTGGTTCGACCTGCGGATGGACCTCGACTTCGGGGACGTCACCATAACTCAGAAAGACCTCCTCGCGGCCCTCAAGTCCCAGAGCGGACTGGTGAGACTTTCCGACGGGTCCCTCGGGATGCTGCCGGAAGACTGGCAGTCGAAGTACGCGTCGCTCAGCCAGTTCGGCGAGCTGACCACCGACGGGAACTTCCGCTTCAACCGGTCCCAGGGGCTGATGCTCAACGCAGTCCTGACGGATACGGACCGGGTTCGCGCGGACGAAGGGTTCGTCTCCTTCCGCGATAAGATCGGGAAGTTCGAAGGTGTGAAAACCGCCAAGGCTCCGGCCGGCTTCAAAGGAACCCTCCGGAATTATCAGAAGGAAGGTCTCACCTGGCTTCGCTTCCTCGAGGAGTTTGAAACCGGGGGCATCCTCGCCGATGACATGGGTCTGGGGAAGACGATCCAGATCCTGGCGTTCCTCCTCGGCCGGACCAAGAAGAAGAGTAAGACCAAGAAGCCCCACCTCGTTGTTACCCCGAAGAGCTTAGCCTTCAACTGGATGGACGAGGCGGAGAAGTTCGCCCCGACCTTGAAGGTCGTGCGCTACGCGGGCGCGGGCCGCGCGCAGGCCGACCTGCAGGAAGCGGACGTGGTGGTGACGACCTACGGAACCCTGCGCGCGGACATCGAGAAGCTCCAGGGGATGGAGTTCGACGTCGCCATCATCGACGAAGCCCAGGCGATCAAGAACCCTAAATCTCAGGCCGCCCTGGCTTGCAAGCAGCTCGCGGCGGAGCTCAAGATCGCCCTGACCGGAACCCCGATCGAGAACTCGATCACCGACCTGCTCTCGATCCTCGAGTTCACCAACCCGGGCCTCATCGGTACGCGGGAAGTGAAGCAGGACCTCCAGGCGACCCTCGCGAAGCTCCTCAAGCCCTTCATGCTCCGGCGGACTAAGGAAAAGGTCCTCACCGAACTCCCGGACCGCTCCGAGCAGGTCCTCTACTGCGAGATGGACGCGGAGGAGAAGCAGTTCTACGCCGCGATCCGCGAGCGGTACCGCGCCTCCCTCACCGAGAAGATCGAGAAGAGTGGCCTGGGTCGCTCGAAGCTCCACGTCCTCGAGGCTCTCCTCCGGCTCCGGCAGGCGGCCTGCCACTCGGGCCTCATCGATCCGAACCGGGCCTCCGGGCCGAGTGCGAAGATCGAGCAGCTCCTGCGGCACATGCAGGAGGTGATCCAGGAGGGGCACAAGGTCCTGGTCTTCTCGCAGTTCACGAGCCTCCTGGCGATCGTGCGCGCCCGGCTCGAGGAAGAGAAGATCACCTACGAGTACCTCGACGGGCAGACGGAAGACCGGAAGACGCCGGTGGAGCGGTTCCAGACCGATCCCGCGTGTCCGGCGTTCCTCATCAGCCTCAAGGCGGGCGGAACCGGCCTCAACCTCACGGCGGCCGACTACGTCTTCATCCTCGATCCGTGGTGGAACCCGGCGGTGGAGGCCCAGGCGATCGGCCGTGCCCACCGGATGGGACAGACCAACAAGGTGATCGCGTACCGGATGATCGCCAAGGGGACGGTGGAGGAGAAGATCCTCGATCTGCAGAAGACGAAGAAGGAGCTCGCGGAGTCGATCGTCTCGGAGGACGGGGACTTCATGAAGAAGCTCACCAAGGAAGACCTGGAGATGCTACTGGAGTAGCTCACTTCATCCGGATGAAGTGAGCTCCGAACCTAGATGTTCCGCAGGGCCGTCGCAAGCTTCCGGAACACCGGATGCTCCACGTCCGTCTTCCGCTTGACCACGAAGACTCCCTGCTTCGAGGACCTGAGGCCCGGAGGGGAGGCGAGCTGCTGCAACGTGAACTCCGCCTTCACCTGCCGGTTATGGAGCTCCACCACGAACCTCGGCAGGTACGCCACCGCCAGGCCCCGCCGGCAGAATTCCAAAGCCGTCTCCATGAGTTCGACCTGGTACCGCACGGTCCGGGGGATCCGGTCGTCGGGCCAGCCGTCCAGTCCCTTCACCTTGTGTGGGGCCCCCTGGACCGGAGTGATGGGGACGACGAAGGGCAGCTCCTGGAGCTCCAGCTTCTTGAAGTTCTTCTCCACGCCGTAGATCCCCATCTCGACGTCGGCCACCTTGATGAACTCGAGCTCCCGGTTCGGGATCGGAAGGTATGTGATGCCGACGTCGACGTGGCCGAGGGCGATCTGCTCTTCGAGCTGGCCCGGGGTTAGCTCCCGCAGCTGGATCCGGAAGTCCTTGAGGATGGTCGTGGCCACCTGGCCCATGAAGTAGGTGGTGAAGACTTCAAACGAGCCGATCCGGATGCGGCTCCCTTCCACGGCCGCATCCTGCTCGGTGATCCGAGCGAGGTCTCCGAGGATCTTCCGGGTCCTCTCGGCGATGAGCCTGCCCTTGTCGGTGATCAGGATCCGCCGGCCCGAGGCGACGAAGAGCTTCTCCCCGAGTTCGTACTCCAGGAGCTTCATCGCCTTCGAGAGCGCTGGCTGGGAGATGTGGAGGTGCTCGGCGGCCTCTCTCATGGAGCTGGAATCACAAAGGACGACGAAGTATCTGAGGCGATCTATATCCATAAGTTATCAACTTATAACAAAAGATCACTTTTATTCAAGTAATAAGTTTGCCAGATTACAGCCCTAGTGAGGTCCGTATGCTTTCATCCATTAAGTTGCTGCTAAATTTTCAAAAGAGCCCGTACCTGTTCTTCGAACAGGTGAGGCCGGCCGATCCCCGCCAGGTGCGCCGGCTTCGACTGGGAGTCAAAGACTTCTACTTCTGCTACCACCCGGACCAGGCCAAGCACGTGCTGGAGGACCGGAAGGAGAACTACCCGAAGTCTTCCCTCGTGCTCAAGAAGATCCTTCCTCTCTCCGGGCCCACCGGACTCATCCAGTTGAGCGACCAGGACGCCAAGGGTGTCCGGCAGATGGCCGGGCACCTCATGCACCAGGAGCGGGCCTTGCGGCTAAGTAAGTTCGTCGAAGGATTCGTGCGCGAAGAGTTCGACGGCTTCGACCGGGCCGCGCAGGAAGGAGAGGTCGTCGACCTGAAGCCCTTCCTCACCCGGCTCGTCCTGCGAACCGCCGGGATCTTCATCCTGGACCGGGACATCCAGTCCCAAGCCGACCAGCTCAACGAAGCGTTCGTCGAGCTCAACCGCATGGCCGGGGAGAGCCTCCGGAGCCTGATCCCGAAGCCGTATTCGTTCAAGCGGGCCCGGTACCTCGAGGTCATCCACCGCGAGCTCGATCGGATCATCGACGAGGGGATCGGGGAGGAGCAGGTCTCCCTCCTGCGGGAACTAAAGAAGCGGGACCTCCCCCGGTCGTTCATGCGGGATCAGGTGAAGGCCTTCATGTTCGCGGGGTACGATACGACGGCCTCGTCGCTGATCTTCGCGGTGGATTCGATCTCGAGGGATCAGAGGGTCCAGGAGAAGATCTTCGCCGAGAGGCACCTGGGGTACCGAGGGGCCACCTACACCCAGGCCGCGTACAAGGAGTCCCTGCGGCTCTACCCATCGGCCTACTTCCTCCCGCGGCAGGCCGCGGAGGACGACGTGATCTCGGGACAGAAGATCCGGGCCGGCGGTCAGATCTTCATCAGCGTCCGGCACGTCCAGAGATGCCCCGAGGCGTACACGGAGCCGGAGCGCTTCCTGCCGGAACGGTTCCTCGAAGCCCCGGCGCACTCCCATGCCTTCATCCCCTTCGGAGAAGGCAGCCGGATCTGCATCGGAGCCGCGCTCGCGATGATGGAGGCGACGGTGGTCCTGCAGAAACTCTGCGAGCGCTACCGGCTCGTCCCCGCGAGGCCCGAGCCCCCTGAGATCGAAGGGCTGATCACCGCGCACACGAAGTCCCCGTTGTTCCTTCGCCTCGAGAGGAGGGTCGCATGCTAAACGCGCAAGAACTAGATGGCCTCGGCCTCGTGGCGCCCTTCCGCAGCCGGAGGCTCTTCTGCGAGTTCCTCCCGGTGGGGTACGAGCTCACCACCCTCGACTCGGTCGAGGACCGGCGGAAGGTCGTCGAGCTGAAGGTCCTCCTGGGAACGCTCATCACCCTCTACGACGACTACGCGGACAGGCCCGACCGGTTCAATCCTCGGTTGCTCAAGCTCCTCTACCGGATTCCATTCGAGCGGGTCACCGTCGACCCCGGGACGTTGGACCGGGAGGAGCTGCTGGCCCTCGACCTCGCGAAGTCTCTGTTCGCGAAGCTCCTGACCGGGATCGAGCGGCTCCGGAACTACTACCTGCTCTCCGATGTCTTCTGCTTCGATCTGAAGCAGTTCTTCCTGGCCAACCACTACAGCGAGCTCCTGACCCAGCACCGGTTCCTCGGGAACGAAGGGGAGAACCGGTTGTACCTCCACCATAACATGGGGATCGTGCTCGCGGGGATGATCGACCTCATGAACGTTCCCCGTTTCACCGTCGCCGATCTGGGCCCGGCGAGGAACCTCTTCCTCCTGGGCCAGCGGGCCGGGCGGATCTCGAACGTGCTGACGACCTACGACCGCGAGCTCGAAGAAGACGACCGGACCAACGAGCTCCTCGTCTCGGGAGATCCGGGCGAGCTCGAAGCCGAACTGGCGACGCTGCTCCAGAAGATCGAGACGGGCAAAGGGATAAATTGTTTTTCAGCTCGAGAGTACGCCCGGGGGATCCGGGCCCTGCACGAGCTTCACCTAAAGTTGAAAGGAGTAATCTAATATGGTCCAAGGTAACTGTTTATGTGGAGAGATCCGATTCGAAGCGAGCGAGCTGCCCGGCATGGTCTTCAACTGCCACTGTTCACGGTGCAGGATGTCTCACGGCGCGGCCTTTGCCACGCAGGTGATCTGCGGGAAGGAAACCCTACGGTTCCTATCTGGTCAGGATCGACTGACGGAGTATGTTGCCGGCGAGATCGTCCGTGCGTTCTGCGGGGCCTGCGGCTCCAGGCTGATGAATTATAGTGTCGGGGATGAGTATCTTAGTGTTTCTCTGTCCTCGATTCGCGGGAGAGCTGATCTCCTGCCTGTCGGAGAGTGCTTTGCACCGGAAAAACTCCCGTTCGTTCAGCTCGACCAGAGCATCGCACATTTTCCGCGGCTCCCGGGAAATTAAGTTTCAAACTCCCAGGACATTATCTATACATGTCTCTCAAAGGGGAGATCTATGTTTTGGGAAGCCATGAGTGAAATCAACCTACTTGCCGTCGCGGCTTCCGTCGTGGCGAGTTTCTTCTTCGGAGGCGTCTGGTTCGGGGCCGTGGTTTCGAGGCTCTACGTCGTCGCTCTGGGAATGGAGTCGCTCCCGGTCGAGAAGGTGAAGCCTCTCTTCATCTTCGGACCGGCGGTCTGCAACCTCTTCGTCGTCCTCACGAGCGCAGTCCTGATGAGAGCGCTGAAGATCGACTCGCTGGGGGAGGCGGTGTGCTTCGGCCTCATCGTCGGAGTCGGGTACCTCCTCTCGACCTGCATGAACATCGCGATCAATCCCAACTTCCCCCGGCCGTTCTTCTACACGCTCATCAATGCGCCGTACTTCGTCGGGTCGAGCATCTTGACGAGTGTGTTGCTCGTTTCGATCTAGGGCACGTCGAAGGCAAGGAGCTAGGGGATGAAGCGGAGCCGGACCATCCTCGTCACCTTGGTTCCCTCCACCCGGCACTCGGCTTCGGTGACCACCCGATCAGTCCCGAACCAGATGAAACTCTGGGCGGCTTCCCGGCACCCGTGAACACCCCTCGCAGAAGCGTAGTCCGTGACGAAGCTCTCCGGATAGTACCAGCGATTCGGGTCGGGCCGCTCGACCTTCACCGACACCTCCAGGAGGTAGCCCAGCTCGAGTCCACCGCTGCAGCCGACCTCGCGCCAGCGAGCCTCTGAGTCGATCTTGTGGCACTCGTAGGAGACCTCGAGGCCCGGGACGTTCGTCGGAGTTCGCAGTTTGAACAGGGGAGTGTTGGCGGCGATCTTCCCGAGCCTCTTACAGTCGGCGAGGGCCCGGACCCAGACGCCCGAGGTGGCCCCGATGATCCTGGTGATCGACGAGTCTTCGACGTGGACGCACTTGGAGGCCAGGGGGTAGGTCGTCAGGGAGTGGGCGGAGGTCGTGAGAAACACTGCTAGTAAACCGAATCGCTTCATGATTCCTCCAGTGGTTCGTGGTGGAGGGAGTATACCCGGTTACGTCGACGGAGCGGGGTTAGTGAACATTTTATAGGACGGGCACCGGGCCCCTTGGGCCTAGGGGATTGATTTATGGTTCAGAGATAGAACTCCGCCTTCCAGATCCCCCAGAGGCTCATCCCCGAACTCAGCTCCTCGACCCTCCCCTTATCCAGGAAGAGTGTGGTCGGCGTCACCCGGATATCCAGCTCCTGAGCGATGGTGGAAGCTTCGACGAAGGTGAAGGGGAAGCGGTTCTCCGAGATGAACTTCCGAGCTTCCGCGTCTGACTCGAAGGGGTTGATCGCGAAGATCGCATCTCTCGGGATGGCCCCGGACTCCACGGAGCTCCGGAGCCGGCGCATCTCGACCTTGCACGGGCCACACCAGCTGGCCCAGAAGATGGCCATGGCCCGGGAGTCTCGCGGAGGAAACTCTACGGTCCGGGCATCTGTGGTGGAGAGGACCCGGAGGCTGCGGCTTCGGACCTCCTTCCCCTCGTGGGTGAGGTTGGCCCGCAGGACCGGAAGCCGCTGGTAGACCACGAGGGCGATCACGGCGAGGAGGAAGAGGTTACTCCTCCGGGAGAGCCAGGCCTTCACGACAGGGACTTCTCGATCTCGCGTCCGGTGCCGAGAGCGAGGACCCGCTCAGCTGCGACCTTCGCTTCGGAGAAGCTCGCCTCCCGGATCTTCTTCCGGATCTTCAGGATCGAGGCGGGGGCCATGCTGAAGTGGGTGAGGCCGAAGCCGAGGAGGACTCCGGTGAGCTTCGAGTTGGAGGCCATCTCCCCGCACATGGCGACGGTGATCCCCGCCCGCTCACCGGCGGCGATGACGTTCCGGATGAGGCGCAGGACCGCGGGGTGGAAGGGATCGTAGAGGTCGTGGATGGCTTCGTTCATCCGGTCCACGGCGCAGACGTACTGGATGAGGTCGGTGGTGCCGATGCTGAAGAAGTCCACGTGCGCTGCGAGCACGTCGGCCAGGAGCGCGGCCGAGGGGATCTCGATCATGATGCCGATCCGGAGGTCCGCACGGAAGGGCTTCCCTTCCGCGGTGAGCTCCCGGCGGCACTCTTCCAGGACGGCCTTGGCCGCGAGGACTTCGTCCACGCCGGAGATCATCGGAAACATGACCCAGAGGTCGCCGAAGACGGAGGCCCGGAGGAGGGCCCGAAGCTGGGGCTTGAAGACCTCGGGGTGCTTGAGGCAGTAGCGGATCGCCCGCAGACCCAGAAACGGATTCTCCTCGTGTGGGATGTTGAGGTACGGGAGGTGCTTGTCTCCGCCCACGTCGAGGGTCCGGATCACCGTCGGCTTCGATCCGAGCTTCTCCACGACGGAGCGGTAGATCTGGAACTGCTCTTCCTCCGACGGCGCCGCGGTCCGGTCCATGTAGATGAACTCCGTGCGGAACAGGCCGATGCCGTCGGCGTCGTTGTGGAGCACGCTCTGCAGGTCCAGCGGGGACGCGATGTTCGCTTCCAGGTGGACGGTCCGGTGATCTCTGGTGACGGAGGGGAGACCCACCAGGGCCCGGAGGGACTTCTTCTGGAGGGCGAGGTCTTCTCTCTGCTTCTCGTGCGCCCGGAGGTCGGCGTCGGAAGGATTGAGGAAGATCTTCCCGTGGTCGCCGTCGACGACGACGACGTCCCCGGTCCGGATGGTCCCCGCGGCGTTCTTCACCCCGACCACCGCCGGGAGGTCGAGGGTGCGGGCCATGATCGCGGTGTGGGAGGTCTTCCCGCCGATCTCTGTCACGATGCCGGTGACCTTCGGGCTTAGCGTGGCCATCTGCGAGGGCGTGATGTCGTGGGCGACGAGGACGGTCTCCTCGGTGAGGGCCGTGAGGTCCACGGACTCGATCCCCTGCAGGTTCCGGAGGACCCGCTGGGTGACGTCCTGGACGTCGAGGGCGCGCTCGCGCAGGTACTCGTCGTCCATCGCCTGGAAGAGGGAGACGAACTGGTCGCCGGCGGTCTTCACCGCCTTCGTCGCGAGGAGGTGCTCCCCGCGGATGGAGTTTTCGATGGCGTCGGTGAGCTCCGGGTCTTCGATCATGAGGAGATGGGCCTCGAAGATCTGCGCCTTGTCCGCGCCGAGCTTCTCGAGGACGGAGCCGTGGAGCCGGGAGATCTCCGCCTTGGATTTCTCCAGCGCCGTCCGGTAGCGGCGGACTTCCCGGTCGACGTCGAGGGCCCGGCCCTCTTCGATGGTCGGCTCCTGCGGACTTAAGACGAGGGCCCGGCCAAGGGCGATCCCACCGGAGGCGTTCTTTCCAACCAGCATGCGGAGTCCTAGACCTGGAACTTGTTGTTCACGAGGGCGGCGAGCTTCTCCAGCGCCTGGGCCTCGTCTTCGCCTCTGGCCACTAGGGTGATCTCCGAGTCCTTCACCAGGCCCAGGCTCATGATGCCCATGATGGACTTCCCGTTCTTCGTCACGCCGTTGGCCCTGATCTCGACGGCGGACTTGAACTCGTTTGCGACTTTCACGAAGGCTCCCGCGGGTCTCGCGTGCATGCCTTCTTCGTTGAGGATCTTCAGCGTCTTTTCCATGGTCTACTTCCTGATTTCTATGAGTGCGGTGGAGAGGTCGGCGGTCCCGGAGGTCCGGAGCGGTTTCACTTCGGCGAGGTCCCCGGCGTTGGTCACCACCACGGGGGTGAGGTGCGACTTCGCGGAGGCCTTCACCTTCTGCAGATCGAACTCGATCAGGAGCTGGCCCCGGGTCACGCGGTCGCCGGTCTTCACCAGGCCCGCGAACCCGTCGCCGTTCATCTTCACGGTGTCGATCCCGACGTGGATGAGGACCTCCGCGCCGTTGTCCGCGGCGATGGCCACCGCGTGGTTAGTCTTGAAGATCATCCCCACCACCCCGTCGCAGGGAGAGTAGACTTTCCCGTCGACCGGCTCGATGGCAACACCTTCGCCCATCATCTTCTGCGCGAAGGTTTCGTCGGGAACGCTGGAGAGGTCGAGGACCTTCCCTCGGAGCGGCGAGAGGAGGGTGGCGGCGGAAGGAGCCGCCGCCATCGCGCGCCTCATCTCTTCTTTAAGCATGTCGGATTCCACGCCGAAGATCACCTGGAGGTTCCCCCCACCGGCGTGGACGTGTCCGGTCGCACCGAGGGGCTTGAACGCAGAGGTCTTGACCTTGCTAAAGTCCGCGACCGTCAGGCGGAGCCGGGTGATGCAGGCGTCGAGGGCCTTGATGTTCTCCTTTCCGCCGAGGGCCGCGATCACGGCTTCGGCCTTGTCAGAGCGGGAAGCAGGGCTAGTGCCTTCCTGGTCTTCGGCCAGGTCCTCCCGGCCCGGGGTCTTGAGGTCGAGCCAGCCGATGAGCCAGTAGAACGTGAGGAAGTACCCGAGGGCGGTCAGCGGGCCCGTGATGAAGAGCATGGTGTTCATGTTCTTGGCGTTGAAGGCACCGAGGATGAGGTCGATGACGGAGGCGGAGAAGGTGTACCCCAGGTGGACGTCGAGCATGGAGGTGAAGAGTGCGGCGAAGAAGGTCAGCACCACGTGGGCGAGGAAGAGGACCGGGGCCACGAAGACGAAGGAGAACTCGATGGGCTCGGTGATGCCGGTGATGATGGCGGTGAGGGCCGCCGCGACCATGACGCCGCCGACGGTCTTCCGCCGCTCCGGCTTGGCCCGGAGGTACATGGCGAGGGTCGTGGCCGGGAGGCCGAAGATCATCATCGGGTACTCGGACCCCATGAAGATCCCCGCGTTCGGATCTCCGGCGTAGTAGCGGGAAGCTTCACCGCGGACGATCTCTCCGGTGCTGGTGACGAATTCTCCGAACTGGTAGAGGAACGGAGGATAGAAGACGTGGTGCAGACCCAGGGGGATGAGCGCGCGCTTGACCGCGGAGAACATGGCGGGGCCCAGGTCCGAGCCCATGACGGCCACGCCGAAGTCGTTGATCCCTTGCTGGATCGGAGGCCAGACCAGGCTCAGGAGGAGTCCCAGGACGACGGACGCGGCCGCCGTGACGATCGGGACGAGCCGCTTACCGGAGAAGAATCCGAGGAACTGCGGCAGCTTGGTGTCGTAGAACTTCTTGTAGAGGGCCGCGGCCAAAAGGCCCACGAGGATCCCGCCGAACACACCGGTGTTGATGGGGAGCTTGAGCTCCAGCAGCGTGGTGGTGGTCTTCAGGACGTTGATGAGGGTGAAGTACCCCGCCACCGCCGCGAGGCCCGCGATGGCAGCGCCGCTGGAGTACCCGATGGCGACTCCGACCGCGAAGAGGGTCGGGAGCTGCTCGAAGATCGAAATCCCGCCCGAGTAGCAGAGTTCTCCAACCGCGTGGACCCAGGAGGTCTTCGAGCCCTGGAGGGCGCGGCCCAAGGCCACGAGGAGGCCAGCGGCGGGGAGAACCGAAACCGGCAGCATGAGAGATTGGCCAAGTTTTTGGAATTGGGCAAATAATGTGTTGCGTAGAGTTGTCACGGATCCTCATATGGTTTAGGAAATGTGACAACTATTACCATCCGGAGTTGTGTTTTTCCAGAGGTGTTACGGTGGAAGGATCAAAATATTGCAGGGAGTTGAGCGTCCGGACGGTGGCTCGGGAGTGGTGTCGGTGTCAAACTTTTAAACACCTCTGACGAAATATTAAAGGACCGACCTGGCCCGGAGGGGGTCCGTGCTAGGATGAGCTGCAACCACAAAGATCCCTAGGGTCGGAGGCTAGTGAAATGGACGAGTACCAAGAAATCGCGAACTGGCTGTCCGATGTCGGTGGCCTCCACGACGTCCCTCTCTCGGCCTCGCTTCCGGACCCGTGCTTCGAGATGGGGAACCGCCGGATGGTTTCCTTCAGTACGAATAACTACCTCGCCCTCGCGAAAAGCAAGGGGCTGATCGAAGCCGCCCAGTCCGGGCTTTCGAAGTACGGCGTCGGGAACTGCGAGTCCCGCCTCCTCGGCGGAGACATCGACCTCTACCGGCAGCTCGAGCAGCGGCTGTGCGAGATCAAGAAGAAGGACTCGGCCCTCCTCTTCGCGACGGGGTACCTCACGAACCTCGGAGTCCTGAGTTCGCTGGTCCGGTCCTCCCTCATCCTCCGGTTCTACGGTTTCCGGCCAACGAAGCGGTACAAGTACGCCTACTTCTCCGACGAGTTCAACCACATCAGCATCCGCGAAGGGATCCGCCTCTCGGAGGCCGAGCGCCGGACCTACCGGCACCTCGACCTCGACCACCTCGAAGCCCAGCTCCGGACTTCGGACGCTCACACGAAGATCATCGTGAGCGACGGGGTCTTCAGCCAGGACGGAGACATCGCGCCCTTGCCCGAGCTCCTGAGTCTGGCGAACCGCTACGACGCTCTCTTGTACATCGACGACGCCCACGGAACCGGAGTCCTCGGGACCCACGGCCAGGGGATCGCGGAGCACTTCAACTGCTACGATCCTCGCATCATCCACATGGGCACCCTCTCGAAGGCGTACGGCGCGATCGGCGGCTTCGTTGCCCTGGACCGGAGGATCGGAGAGAACCTGCGGCTGACCTGCCCCGCCTACGGGTTCACCTCGACGTTGCCCCCGGACCAGGTCCTCGCCGTGCTCGCCGCCATCGACATCGTCCGGAACGAACCAGACCGCCGCGTCCGGCTCTGGACGAACCAGGCGTACCTGGCCGCGGGCCTTGAGAACCTGGGCTACGAACTCGTCTCCAAGCAAACCCCGATCCTGCCCGTGGTGATCGGTGACGAACGGCGGACGGACTTCTACCAGGAGGCCCTGTGCGCCTCCGGGTTCCACGTCGACTCCGTGAAGTTCCCGGCCGTCCGCCTAGGAAAGGCGCGCCTGCGCTTCATCGCCAACGCGAACCATACCACTCGCCAGATCGACGACCTCCTCGAGGTGATGCGGTCGCTGGGCGAGGGGACCGGGAAGATGGTGGTCTGACTTCTTCGAACCGGGCCAAGTGCCGGGGTCAAGCTCCGAAGCCTGGGTTAGTAGAACTCCCGGAAGTCGAAGCGATCAGAGTTTAAGCCATCGGTGGTGGTGTAGACGGCGGTCGCCCCCGCAGCCCGCGTCCCTTCCGGCCGTCATGTAGGACGAGACGATCCCCGCCAGCGCCAGGTTCCCATCCTGCCCAACCAGGTAGGCCGGGCCGCCGGAATCCCCAGGGCAGATCCGCCCGTTACTGATCACGCCCTTGAAGGAGCCAGGGCCCACAGAGGTAACGGTGAGCTCGTTGTACTTCAGGCGGCAAGGGCCGGTTTTCGTATGGGGGATTTCGAGCCCCGCTCCGACGATGATGAGCTTCATGCCTTTCTTGATCGCCGATCCCGGGACGAGCTTCATCTGCGGTTGGACGGGGCCGGAGGTTGGAGCTAGCGTCCGGGCGTTTCTCTCCGAGCCCAGGGTGACCTTCGCGATGTCGTCGCGGGTGGATCCGTAGGTGAACCCGAGGTGCGTGCCGTAGCCGGTGGCGGATCGGTTGCTCCGGGAGAGGAAGTTGATCGCAGTGATGGCCCCGGGGTCGTCGAAGCAGTGGGCGGCCGTCGCGACGGTGTTCTGGTTAAGCATGACGCCGGTGCAGTTAGAAGACCCGCCGCCGTCGAAACCTTCGAGTTTCAGGAAGACGGTGGACTTCAGGATCTTGCCCTCGAGGGGGGTGGCGTTTGTCAGGACCGTGCCGCCCTCCATGGGAGTGGAGGAGGCTTCCGGAGTAATGATGGAGGAAAGGACCGCGACCAGGACCAAGGGGATGATTCGATTCATTGGACACGCTCTCTGGTTGGTTTAACCCAATCATCTCAGAGTTTGGCTGCGTTCATAGGGAGCGCGTACTTTTTTTAGGATGGTTTTATGCCGGATGGGATACGCGGGCTATTCCTGGCCCGCGATGATGGTAAGCCTAGTTCCAGTTAAGCTTCAACGTCTCGACTTCCTTATCCGTGAGGTCCTTCGGAACGAGGATCAGCGACTTCACCTCATTCATCTTCGCCCCCGGGGCGCAGGTGCGGAAGGAGTTGTTCCACTCCTTGAAAGCTCCGTAGGGTGCCGCCGCCTCATCCTGCTGCGGGACCGAGGCCGGCCCCCGCTGCGTGTAGCGGATCGGGTGTTCCTTCGCATCTGCGTCGACCCAGGCCATGGTCCAGTTCGTCGGCTCGACTTCCCAGTCTTCTTCTCCGATCGTGTTGAGGGTGATATCGAAGCAGACTTCGTTTCCTTCAGTGACCTTCACCGCGGACGCCTTCACCTTTTCGTTGGACATGGCGCTGTGGACTTTCTTATTGTGGTGGTGGTGGTGGTGGTGAGCACAGCTAACGGCGGCCAGAAGACAGACAATACTCATGAATTTCATTTTCTCTCCTTGGAAATTCCCTACTACAGTATCACGTTCGGGAGATGCGGGAGACGGGGCTAGTTTTTCCAGGATTCCTAGAAACCGACCCGCGCCCTCGGGTAAGGAGGATGTAACCCATTGATCGCTAGCGCCTTGGCCCGAAACGGATCGGCCCTTTGTGGTCCCTCGGGACCGGGTTACCTTCTTGGGTAATCTCGATCAGGCCCTCGGCCTTCATCAAGAACCCCGTGTCCCTCACCAGTTCCATGCGCTCTCGCCAGTCGTCTTCGTAGAGGTCCCGGGCAACCTCGGAGGGACAGATGGACTTCCCCCTCCGGCGTTCCAGGAGCTCCAGCACCCGGGTCGCGATGAGGAGGCGATCGATCTCAGACAAGACCCACCGGCCTTGTCATTGTGCTCGCTCGGCAGTGATCGACGCCTCACCGTCTCGGTCGAACCGGACGTCGAACTGGATCGGCTGGCAGCAGACCTCGCAGTCGGTGATCATCTCCTGGTGTTTCCCATCCTCGGGGTAGAAGTCGAGGACGATGGTTTCACCGCAGAACGGGCACTGGAGGTCGAAGGTGGTTTCCATCTCTAGACCCAGAAGAACCAGAACAGGAGGCAGGCGAGACCCGTGAAGGTGAGGACGTAGAAGCCGTAGGTCCGAAGGACGGCCGGTGAACTTGATTTGGATTGCTGCATGCTCCACCCCCAGGTAGAAGTTTCAAAGAGAACAATACCGCAGAAGCTTCGGCACGGACTAGTCTACCTCCGTCAAAATGTAACAGCCTACGGCCTCGACCTTTAGCAGCGCACGGGGATTTCAAAAGAAATCCGTCACTAACTTTTTCCTGGTGCTAAAAAGCACCGTTGCTCTTCCGCCGGGCTTGTGACATTTTCCTCTGAACTACTCTAAGGACCTTATGAAACCCCTGACCTACCTTACATTGCTCGTCCTATGTTTCTCTGCCAGCGCCCACGACCGGTCTCCCTGGACGAGCAAGGTCCTGGATCTCCTTGAGCAGCACCGGCCGGCTTCCATCGATGCCTTCCTGAGTGTCCTCCCGCCGGAGCTCCGGAGTAAGTACCTTCTGGTCTACGGTTCCCGGAGCCTCCAGAGCGCCTCTCCGGAGAAGCCGCGGGTGATCCTCCTGTCACCGGAGGAGCAGTTCTACCTTTCATTCTCCGACGGGAGCGGGACGAAGCCGGCGGATCAGAGCATCGAGATCATCGAGTCCTATGGCCTGGACGAGTCGCGGTTCACGCAGATCACCTGGGAAGGGGAGAAGGCCGTCGTCGAGAGAGACCCGAGCCGCTGCATCGGCTGCCACCAGGGAGCTCCGATCTTCGAATCCTATCCGCACTGGGGAGGCTTCTTCGGATCGAGCCACAATGGGAAGGCCTACGGGGAGAAGTACGGGGCCGGGCAGATCCCTCGGCAGGAGTTCGAGGTCCAGGCGCTGAAGAAGTTCGTCGACTCGGCGCCGGCGCTGAACCGGTACCGGCGGCTGCTCAAGCTCGACGCCGCGACGGTGACGTCGCTCTCCGAGCTCAACACCGCGGTCGGAGCGAAGATCATCCACAACCTCCACGAGCGGCAGGCGCTCCAGGTCTACGAGTCGGCGCGGACCCTCGAGGAGCTCAACACCTTTTACACCATGTCCTTTCCGATCGAATCGTGGGGAGACGCCGGTCCCGTCTACTTCAAGGAAGTCACCGAGGATCCACGCTACGCGGGGTACCTGAGCTACTTCAAAGAGACCGAAGCGGCCTACGGAGCGGAAGCCGGGGCCATGGCCCGGGCGAGACTCTCGAGGTACAAGGCCCTCGTCGCTGGCCTCGGGACGGAGTGGGATCGAACCTGGGGATCGAAGCTCGAGCTCTACCGGGCCGTCGAAGGGTACCGGACGGGGTACGAACCCCTGCCTCCCGTCGAGCCGGGCCTCGGGGTGAGGCTGCGGAACCGGCTGAACTACTTCGACGAAGAAGACTACGTCCGGTACCCGGGGATGTTCTACCGGTACTGGAGGTCGCTCCACCCGGAAGCCGCGGCCCTCCCGCACTCGAACGCCCTCGACCGACGGCAGGTTCGGCAGACCACGGCCCTTACCCTGTCCCATCTTCTCAGCTCGGACTTCCTCGGGCAGGAACACGCTCCGGCCATCGCCGCCTTCTACCTCGGGAGGAACCACCGGGACTTCGCCGAACTCTACGAGCGGGTTCCGCTTCCCTTGAAGCAGTTCACCTGGGAGGAGTTCGGAGCGTACCCGCGGCTCTCGAGTGCGGTGGAGAAGATCCAGAAGCGGTACCTCGCGATCATCGAGAAGTCTCCGCTCCGGGGAACCCACAGCGCTGCGGTTTTCCGGGAGCTCCGGTCCTGGTCGCCGGAGAACCGAGCTGCTCTGGAGAAGCTCCTGGGTGAAGTCCGGTAATCTGAGAAAAAATTGATCGATCGTCTCGGCTTCTTGGCCCCAGGGCCAGAACGGCCTCAGGTAAGCTGCTGTTTTATCTCTCCTTCGAGTTGGCTCGCTCCTTGCTAAAGCTGCAAGGCCAAGGAGGCAAATTGAGCAAGAAAGACAACATGATCCCTTTGAACCAACCGGAACTTCTGAAGGTCCTCGCGTCGCTGTACGCCAACAAAGACGAGGTCCTCGTCTGGCAGACGGAGAGTGAGAACCGGAGGGTCATGCGCTACGGAACCATCGATTCGGTGAACGCTACTCAGAAGACGCTGACGGTGGTCTCTCACCAAGAGGAGTTCACCCTCATCGAAGAGATTCCGGTCTACGTCTACGCCGTGGTCGGTGACCGGGTTTCGGTGCTCAAGACCACCCTCCTGCGCTCCGAGGGAAAGAAGGTCGTCCTCGGCATCCCGGAGCAGATGATGATCCGAGACACGAGGAAGGACGAGCGGGTCCACGTCCTCGGGCAGGGAGTGCCGCTGATGTTCTCCCCGTCGCGGAAGGAAGAGTTCGCTCCGGAGCACGAGTTCCTCCGGGCCGAGGTCGTGGACCTCTCGCCGCGCGGGCTCGCGTTCAAGGGGGCCGCGAGCTCGGCCTACGGCCTCCAGAAAGGGGATCGGATCTGGATGCGGCTCGGGAGTGACGCGACGGTGACCGTCGGTGAGGTGAGGCACGTCGCGAAGAACAAGCTTGACGGCTACGGTGAGTTTCTCCAAATCGGAGTGAGCTTCCGACTGTAGCACTTCTCTTCAAATCCCCCTGTTCATCCGGGCGACGGAGCTTGCATAATGGAAGGATGCTAAGCCAACGGACCGTCGTCGTCGTAGATTGCCAGACCACCGGAATGCGACCCCCGAGAGGCCAGGTCATCGAGATCAGCTGGCTCGTCCACGGAGAGCGGGTCTGCGACTGGCCACCGGAGGCCCACCTCGTCTGTCTTCCGGAGGCGAGCTACCTCCCGAAGAAAGTCGAAGCCCTCACGGGGATCTCTCCGGAGATGCTCGGCGCGGCCCTGGATCAGGAGACGGTCTTCCGGAGGTTCCACGCGGATCTCCTGCGCCACAGAGATCCGCT
>SXUH01000064.1 GCA_005791855.1 Bdellovibrionales bacterium | reverse complement strand
TGCTAATGGACGAATCAAAGTAATCGAAAAACCCCCGCCGTGACGGGGGTTTTTTATATCCCCTCGTTTCAGAAATCGACTAAACCAATCCAGTAATAACATAGATTTAAGTTCCGTACCCAAATTCCGATACTTAATCCATAAGACCTATTTTCCTTCAAGGGTGAGCTATGGATATCGCAACCGTCACGGGACTCATACTGGCCATCATCTCGATCATCGGATCGATCCTTTATGGTTCTCCACTCTCAATCTTCATCGACATTCCCTCCGTCGCCGTCGTGGGTGGAGGGGTGATCGCGGTGACCTTCATCAAGTGGCCGATGGAGCAGGTGAAGAGCCTCGTCACCGTGTTCATGAAGTCCATCTTCTTCTCCCCGGCCGATCCGAAGGCGATGATCGCCGAGATCCAGAAGCTCGCGGAGACCGCCCGGAGAGAGTCGGTGTTCGCCCTGGAGAAGGTCCCCGTCGAAGACAAGTTCCTCAAGAAGGCCGTGACCCTCGCCGCCGACAACCGGCCGCCGGAGGTGATCACCTCCATCCTGAGCCTCGAGATCGCGGCGATGGAAGACCGGCACTCCAAGGGCGTGGACATCCTGGAAGGGATGGGCGCGGACGGCCCGGCCTTCGGGATGATCGGGACGCTCATCGGTCTGGTGCAGATGCTCCAGAACATGTCGGACCCGTCCTCGATCGGTCCGGCGATGGCGGTGGCCCTCCTCACGACGTTCTACGGTTCGGTGATCGCCAACGTCTTCACCATTCCGATCGCGGCCAAGCTCAAGCAGCGGTCCAAGCAGGAGTCGACGAAGATGAACATCATCGTCGCGGGGGTCCTCGGGATCGTCGCCGGGGAGAACCCGCGGGTGATCCGGGAGAAGCTGGACTCGTTCCTCCCGCCGAAAGACCGGCTCGTCGAAGACAAGAAGGAGTAAGCCATGGCCGCAGACGCTCCGAAGTGTCCTCCCTGTAAGCCCGGCGCCCCCGGGTGGCTCGCGACCTTCTCCGATCTCTGTACGCTCCTCCTGACCTTCTTCATCCTCCTCCTCTCGTTCGCGAAGACGGAGACGGCGAAGTACGAAGCGGCCATCGGGTCCCTCCGGAACGCCTTCGGCGGAAACGTCCTCAAGGCCGGCGACGTCATGCGCTCCGGGAAGTCCCCGAGCGACGCCCCCACCATGCTCGACTCCGAGAACCCGGCCAAGCCCTTTCCCATCGAGTTCCTCACGGCCGAGGGCCTCCTCGACAAGCACGAGGTGAACCGCGAGTCCGACGCCCAGCTGGGCCAGGTGAAGAAGATGCTCTCGGAGAACGAGCTCTCCGAGTCGGCCAACGTCTACGAGCTGCCGGAGTCGATCAACGTGCGCATGAAGGACCGGATCCTCTTCCGGAAGGGGTCCGTGGGGATCGACGAGATCAACGTCCAGGTCTTCGACCGCCTGGTGAAGATGATGACCGAGAACAACTGGCAGATCCTCGTCGAGGGCCACTCCGAAGCGGGCGAAGTCTCCGCGAAGGACGCGGCGGTGGACGCCTACCAGCTTTCCTCGCAGCGGGCGCTGGCCGTCTCCCGGGCCCTCCTCCAGCGCGGGGTCTCGGCCAATCGGATCACCACAATTTTCTACGGCGACTCTAGACCGCAGCAGAAGATCAATGATAAGGTCTCGGACCGTCGCGTGGAGTTCGTGTTGAAGAAAGTCGATCTGCGAACCGAGGGGCGTAAGGTCGAGGCCCAGTAATGTACTACGTAGAGCTCTGTTGGTTGCACGATGAGCCGTCGCTCAAGGAAGGCCTGCAGGCCTTCCTGGGGAGCTCGGGCCAGCTCCTGAAGCGCCACCTCTCCTCGAAGGAACAGAAGCGGGCCATCCGCAGCGGCGACGTCTCCCGTCTGCCCATCGACCTCGTGAACCACCTGGGGATCAATCCCGCCTACCAGGGGCCCCCGGTGCGGATCCTCCGGGAGACCGACGACGTCATCGTCCTCCACAAGCCCCCGGGCGTGCACTGCCATCCGCTCCGCTACTCCGACGACAACACCCTCCTGAACTTCCTCGCCCGGGAAGGGAAGTGGGAAGCCCTCCGGGTGAACCAGGCCCACTACGACCGGGGCCTGCTCTACCGGCTCGACGAAGAGACCTCCGGAGTGCTGGTGCTCGCGAAGACCGAGAAGCTCTACCAGGAGGTCCGGGGCTCGTTCTCCGTCCAGGTGAAGCGCAAGTTCTACTGGGCCATCGTCGAGGGAGACTTCGACAAGGACGGCGCCTACGCCCACCACTTCCTCGCCACCGGGGTCAAGGGCGGGAAGCAGAAGGTGAGCGAGCAGGCGCACCCGGGCTCCGAGGAAGGGGCCCTCGCGGTGGGGAAGGTCCTCTCCTTCGGAGGGAAGAGCCTCCTCCTGGTGAAGCTAAAGACGGGGCTCCGGCACCAGATCCGGGCGCAGCTCTCCTTCCTTGGCCATCCGATCCTCGGAGACGAGCTCTACGGCGGGAAGCAGGCGGAGCGCCTCTTCCTCCACGCCCTCCGGTACGAGTGGCGGGACACGGACGAGGACTTCACCCCGGAGCTATTTCATCTCTTCTTTGACCTGGACGGTGCTCTTGAGGTGACTCATGATATGTTCCGGGTTTTCTAGGCTCGCGAGCTTGACGATGAACTTCCCCTCGGTCACGGCGTTGAGTTCCATCTTCGGATTGCGGAGCTTGAAGCGCACGAAGAAGACCTTCTCGAGGATGTCTTCCTGGGAGACCCGGGCGACGAAGCTCATGTGATTGGCGAGCTGCCGGTACATGATGGGCTTCAGGGTCGTGGGGTCGGCGTTCCTCGCGTCCTCGAGGATCTCCACGGCGAGGTTGTTCCCTTCGCAGAAAAGGTTCCAGTTGGACGGGGTCTTCTTCTGGATGCGCACCAGGGCCGCGCGACAGGAGGTCGGAACGAGTTTTTCGTTATGGAAAAGTCCCCATTTTTCCTTCTGGTTCACCTGGTAGATGAAAAGACCAAAGAGGATGAGCCCTATCGCAAGTATTGGTTTTTTCATGAAGTAGTTCAGCACCATCCCCTTATTATGACAACAATACCCTTTTTTTGCACTAAAGAGTTGAGTGGACAAGTCCGATAAGTTTGATCAGGAAAGGGGTACTTCGATGAAAGGGATTAGTCCAAAGCTATGGGAAAAACTGACGTTTCTTAGTCAGAGCCATGGCTCCATCCGGCTCGCGGAGATCGCCCAGGACATGGAAATGGGCAGCGAGGAAATGCAGATCTTCTTCAAGCAGCTGTTCCCCGTCGACTCCGGAATCAGCGTCTACAAGGTGAGGGCCGAGCACTGGATCGACGTCACGAGGGAGGCCCTGCACTTCATGCGGCCGCTCTCCCACGAGCACTTCTCCCAGTCCATCCACAAGAAGATCATGGAGAACGTTCCCATCAAGGTGGTGATGGACCTGCTCCGGGAGCTCGAGAACTGGGACCAGGGCCTGAGCCCCTACCAGCAGCAGATGATCAAGACCCTCGACCAGAACATCGCCGAGAGGCAGCTCATCCAGGTCACGGTGGGCGACGGCCAGCGGTACGTGGTCCACCCGTGGAAGGTGCTCCACCTCGACGGGACCATGGTCCTCATCAGCGAGGACGTCAAAGACCACTGCCTCATGCTCACCTCGGTGCGGGACCTGCAGGAGATCCTCATCCTCCCGACCACGAGCTCGCCCCAGTCCTCGACCTACGAGGTGGAGGAATTCATCCGGGCCCTCCGGTCGATGAACGAGCGGGAGACCCGGCTCATCCTGAAGATCTACGATCCGCAGTCGAACAACCTCTTCCCGGACCACCACTTCCTGGGAAAGCCCTGCATGATCACCAATCCCTACGGCGACCTGATCTGGGCCGCCTACGTGGAGCCGGGAGAGGATCTCTACGAGTGGCTTTTGACACTCGGTAGTAACGTCGAAATCCTCGACCCCGTTTCCTTCAAAGAAGATTATCACGCGTATTGTGAGGAAATGTTAAAGAAAGTAGCCTAAGATGTGGGCATGAAACAGCCCGATCAGAAGCCCTACTTTCTTCTCTCCTTCATCCCCGCGGTCGCCTACTGGTACCTCGAGACCTACTACAGTCTGGAGATCGCCCTCGTCGGCGGGATCCTCCTCGGGGTGGTCGAGATGCTCCTCGAGAAGAAGTTCACGGGCCACGTCCACACCCTCTCGAAGCTCAACGTCTCGCTGGTGATCGTCCTGGGGCTCGTCTCCCTCGTCGCCAAGGAAGGGCTCTGGTTCAAGCTCCAGCCCACGCTCACGGGCCTCTCCGTAGCCTCCTTCCTCGTCTTCAAGAAGCTCCGGGGCCAGTCGCTGATGCTCGAGATGCTCAAGGACATGCACCAGACTCCGCCGATGCCGGCGGTGGTCTACCGGACTCTGGAGTGGCACATCTGCCTCTTCCTCCTGGGGTTCGCGGCCTTCATGGCGAAGGTGGCCCTGGTGGACACCACGGCGACGTGGCTCTTCTGGAAGACCGGCGGGTTCTACATCGTCTTCGGCTGCTTCATGGTGGCGGAGCTCGGGTACATCCAGTGGGTCCTAAGGAGACAGAGGAAATGAAGATCTGCATTTTTTGTGGCGCGAACGCGAGCCTCGACCCGAAGGTCGGAGAAGAGGTGGAGGCGCTGATGAAGCACTTCCACGAGACCGGCACCGAGCTCGTCTACGGCGGCGCGGGCATCGGGATCATGGGGGACCTCGCCACGCGGCTCGTGGTCCTCGGCGGGACGGTCACCGGGGTCATCCCCCAGCTCCTGTTCAAGAAGGAGATCGCCCACGCGGGCCTCACCAAGCTCCACACCGTGAAGGACATGCACGAACGGAAGAAGCTCATGTACGAACTCTCGGATGCCTTCCTCGTCCTCCCCGGGGGCATGGGGACCATGGACGAGCTCTTCGAGATCCTCACCTGGAAGCAGCTCGGGCTGCACTCCAAGCCCATCGCCCTGTTGAACGTGAACAACTACTACGACCCCATCATCTCCTTCCTGGACAACGCCACCGACAAGGGGCTGGTGAAGCCCCAGGACCGGAAGCTCCTCTACGCCTCCTCCAATTGGTCCGAGATCTGGACCTACTTCCGAGAGAATGTGAAATGAAGATCGAGCTCGAGGCCTACGACCACACGCAGAGACCCCAGGCGGAGAAGATCCACGGGATCATCGCCGAGTACTACACGCGGTCGCCCTGGCCACCGACGGTGGAGCGGATCATGGCCGGCGGCGTGAGGTACTTCAAGGCCCTCCTGGACGGGACCGAGGTGGGCCTCACCGGCTACGCGCTCAAGACCCCGACGCTGGCGGAGACGGTGAAGACCACGGTCTTCCGGGACTTCCAGGGGCGGGGCCTCGGGAGCGAGATCTCCGAGCGCATCGAAGAGGAATGCCGTCGCGCCGGGATCAAGAAGGTGATGACCACCATCTACCACTTCAACCACGCCATGATCAGCATCAAGCTCAAGCAGGGCTACACCATCGAAGGCTACCACCCGGACCACGAAGCCCCCGGCTTCCACGAGTACAGCCTCGGGAAGGTCCTCCGATGAACCTGTGGAAACTCTTCTTCGGCAAGGACCTGAAGGAGCACTTCCTGAGCTTCGATCCGGGGGCCTCCCACTGGCGCGCCATCACCTGGAACTTCGACCTGAAGTTCCCCGATGAGAAGAGCTGGGTGCTGGAGGTCCACGGCAAGACCATCCAGCTCATCGAGTGGCGCCGGCGGACCGCCGACGAGGTCCGGTTCCTCCGGAACAGCATCGCCGTCGGGAAGCAGCGGGCCCCGAAGATCGAGGGAGAGCTCCGGGCCCTGATGAACATCTCCATCCACTCCACCATTAAGCACAGCCTCGAGAGCAACCACGAGTTCATGCGCGCGCCCGTCTCCGGGGCCACCACCGAAGACATGCTCCGGGAAGCCAAGGCCCTCCAGTGGATCCAGGCGAGCTTCACCACGCTCCAGGGAGCGCTGGAGAAGTTCAACCGCGATCCGAACCTGATCCTCACCGCCGCGTTCTTCTCCGGCAAGGTCCCCGAGGAGAACCAGGAGAGCAGGGACGAGGTCCTCCGGCTCATCGTCTTCAACCTGGACATCTCTCTCTACCTGAGGCCCGACCAGTCTCTCCACATCATCATCTTCGACGACAAGAACCTTGGCCACGGAGAGTCTAAGACCCCGACCTTCCAGCAAATAATCAAAGTTACAAAACCGCAATTCTATGATGAAATAGTTAAGCTGGTGCACCGATTGGCTCAGGTTGGAGAGATTAAGTGATCGGATTCTTTGTACTCGTCATCATTTATTTCGCATTCTCCTGGGGCCTGCCGTGGCACCTCATTCCCTCGAGCATCTCCTTCTCCTACGTCTTCGACTTCCTCTTCGCCCTGATCGTCTCCTTCTTCTTCCGGCTCCCGTGGAAGTTCAGGTGGGCCCTCCACGTCCAATCGTACAAGGCCATCTTCCAGGTCATCGCCCTCGGCGTCGCCGCCGTCCTCTCCATCTGGTACCTGGAGATCGAGATCCCCTTCCGGCTGGTCCACAACCTCGAGTGGCACCTCCTGGTCTTCGCGCCCATCCTCGAGGAACTCGTCTTCCGCCAGACCTTCCAGCGAGTGCTGATCTCCAGCGTGGGAGGGAAGTACGTCACCTCCATGCTCGTGGCCTCCATCTTCGCCTTCTCCCATCTCGTCGGCCTCACGGTTCTCTCACCGGAGTACGTGCCGTTCATCGGCTTTCAGGTGTTTTACACCTTCGTCTTAGGGGTATTGTGCGGTCAGGCATTGCTGAGATTCCATTCGGTCCTGGCCCCCATCGTGCTCCATTTTATTTTCAATCTCATCTTCTACATTGCCTTGCGTGTAGAGTTCATTTGAAGACCTTCTAGTTTACTTTAAATCCACCGTTTGCTATATTGCGCCATAAACTTCATAAGTAAGGTATTATGGAAAGTTCTTCAGTGAGTTCCGAGATGGTCAAGGTCGGGGAGATCGAGTTTCCCCCGCGCAAGGTTTGGCTTAAAACCTACGGCTGCCAGATGAACTACCACGATACGGAACGGATCCTCTCGCACCTTTCGAACCTCAACTTCACTAAGACCGAGGAGCAGTCCGAAGCGGACCTGGTGATCTTCAACACCTGCGCGGTGAGGGACCTCGCCAACAAGAAGTTCTACTCCCACCTCGGTGAGACCAAGCGGCTCAAGACCGATCCGGGCGTCGACCCGGAGACCGGGCTCAAGAAGAACGTGGTCATCGCGGCCGGCGGTTGCATCGCCCAGACCGAAGGGAAGGAGCTCCTGGAGAAGTACAAGCAGCTCGACTTCGCCTTCGGCACCGACGTCATCGATAACATCGGCGAGATGGTCTACCGGACCTACGCCGGGGAGCGGAAGTTCTCCGTCACTACCTGGGACCGCTCGGAGAACTACTCCATCGAAACGAAGCTCACCCACGGGTCGCCGCTCGCCTTCGTGAACATCATCAAGGGCTGTGACAAGTTCTGCTCCTACTGCATCGTCCCCTTCACCCGGGGCCGGGAGAAGTCCCGCCGGCTCGCGGAGGTGGTGACCGACGTGAGGCGCCTGGTGGAGTACTCGGGGATCCAGGAGGTCATGCTCCTGGGCCAGAACGTGAACTCCTTCGGCAAAGACAACGGCGAGTCCCTCGCCCAGCTCCTCCTCGAGCTCGACGCGATCGAGGGCCTCGAGCGGATCCGCTACACCACCTCCCACCCCTACGACGTCACCGACGAACTCGTCGAGGCCCACGGGACGGCGAAGAAGCTCGCCAACCACCTGCACCTTCCGGTGCAGTCCGGGTCCAACACCGTCCTCCAGCGGATGCTCCGGGAGTACACCGTGGAGCACTACCTGGGCCTGCTGGCGAAGATGAGGAAGGCCAACCCCGAGCTCGTGGTCACCACCGACATCATCGCGGGCTTCCCCAACGAAACCGAAGAGGAGCACCGGGCGACGCTGCGGCTCCTCGACGAGGCGCAGTTCGACTTCATCTACGGCTACGCCTTCTCCACTCGCAAGGGGACCAAGGCCGCGCGCATGAGCGACGTCCTCACCGATGACATCCGTGGCCGGCGCCTGCGGGAGATCCTCGCCAAGCAGATGAAGATCCAGGAGAACCTCCGCGGGCAGATGGTGGGGAAGACCTACCGGGTGCTGGTGGAAGAGAAGGGGAGTGCCAAGGGAGTCCTGAAGTGGACCGGCCGGACCTCCTGCCATCGCCTCGTGCACTTCGAACCGGCGGAGGCGCAGAAGGACTACCTCTGGCACTGGGTGGACGTGGAGATCACTTCGGCCACGGCCCTCTCGCTCCAGGCCAATCTCATCAGGGACCTTGGTAAGAAGCCGTGAAGCTCCTCTGGCTCGTCCTCGCCTGGCTCTGCTTCGGCCTGGGTTTCATCGGAGCGTTCATCCCGGTCCTCCCGACCACGCCGTTCCTCATCCTCTCCGCTTTCTTGTTTTCGAAGTCCTCCCCGCGGCTGCACGCCTGGATCCTCTCGCTCCCCATCGCGGGCCCCGGCATCCGGGACTGGAAGCACAACCGGGTGATTCGTCCGCGCGCAAAGATCCTCGCGAGCTCCATGCTCCTCCTCTCCCTCACCGTCATTTGGTTGAGCGAAAAGATTCTCTTCGAAGTGAAATGCTTGGTCTCGGCCATCCTGGTGAGTGTCCTGCTCTTCGTCATCACCCGGAAGAACAAACCAGATTAGCTGTTTCTTCCTGCTCCTTTTACGCTAGAATAGGTCATGGTTTTCCGCATCCTCCTCCTCTTCTTCCTCTGCACGGGCTGCACGACCCTCGGCTACCTCACGGAGCAGGGGATCGAGCAGATGAAGCTCCAGTGGTCGGGCAGGGACAACGACGAGGTCCTGAAGGATCCGAAGGTCAGCGAAGAGGTCAAGCGCAAGATCCTCCTGGTGGGGGAGTACAAGAAGTTCTTCTACCACTACTTCTCGTCGAAGCCCACGGCCATCTACAGCAAGACGGCGATGCTCGAGAACAAGGCCGTGACCTACCTCGTGATCGCGAGCCCGCACACGAAGATCGAGGCCCACGAGTTCAAGTTCCCCCTCATGGGGAGCTTCCCCTACATCGGGTTCTTCAAGAAGGACTCCGCGCGGGAGTTCGCCGAGGACCTCGAGAAGCGGGAGAACCTCGTGACCTGGGTCCGGCCCGTCTACGCGTACTCCACCCTCGGGTACCTGGAGGACCGGATCCTCTCGTCGTTCTTCGAGTACGACGACGTCGAGCTCGCCGAGCTCGTCTTCCACGAACTCTTCCACACCATCTTCTTCATCAAGGACGAGGTGGACCTCAACGAGAACCTCGCCAACCTCTACGGCAAGGAGCTGCTCCGGGAGTACTTCAAGGGCAGGCCCGAGCTCGAGGCGTTCCTCCGGACCGAGGAGCGGAAGACCGTGATCAGCAAGCGCGTGGTGGACCTCATCGCGATCCTCCAGTCCGAGTTCGCCAAGCTCGGCGGCTTCATCACCGACGAGAAGGCCGACCTCTTCACCGCGCGGTTCGTCCACGAGGTCTTCCGGCCCGACCTCCTCGCCCTCTGCCAGAAGCTCGCGCTCGAGGAGCGGGACTGCGAGCTCAAGGAGAAGTGGAACCAGGCGAGCTTCGCGGCCTTCCTCACCTACGAGGAGGAGCAGGACTTCCTCCGCGCGCTCATGCAGGACAAGAAGATGGATCTCAAGCGCTACCTCTCCTGGCTCAAGGGAGAGTACGAGGCCTTTGAGAAGCAGAAGAAACACGAAAGCTTCACCGACTACTTAAAAGCGAAGGTACCCCATGCGCCAGTTGCTCTTGATCGACCCGATCGCGAAACTTAACATCAGGAAGGACTCCTCCCTCATGCTCGCCCTGGCGCTCCAGCGGCGGGGGATCGAGACCTACGTCTTCTTCGAAGAGGACTTCGCGATCCACAACCAGGGCCCGCAGAAGCTCCGGGTCCACTCCTTCAAGGGATCGCTCGGAGACGATGGCATCTACCTCGCGGGCTTCGAAACCGTCGGGGAGAAGCTCGTCGAACTCGGGAAGACCGACCTCATCCACATGCGCCTGGATCCCCCGTTCGACAGCCGCTACCTGCGCATCCTCTGGATGCTCGACCACCTGGTCTCCAAGGGGATCCGGGTCATGAACGACCCCCGGGGCATCATGCACTTCAACGAGAAGCTCTACGCCTACCGGTCCGAGGGCGCGGTGGCGAGCTACGTGGGCCAGAGCCTGCGGCTGGCCGACGAGTTCGTCGGAGCTCTCCGCGAGAAACCCGGCGCGCTCATCATCAAGCCCATGGACCTCTACAGCGGCATCGGCGTGGAGAAGCTACCGATCGACGGCTGGAAGGACCGCTTCGAGGAGAAGGTCAAGGAGCTCGCGGGCCCCGTCATCGTCCAGCCCTTCGTGGAGGCCGTGAAACGCGGGGAGATCCGGTCTCTCTATTTCAAAGGGAAGGAGCTCGGGACCATCCTCAAGACGCCGAAGGAAGGGGAGTTCCTCTCGAACATCGCCCAGGGTGCGAGCTTCGAAGCCAAGGCCCTCTCGGAGACCTCCCGGCGGCGCGCGGAGGCCATCGTCAAGGAGCTCCTGGCCCACAAGGTGGACTGGGTGGCCTTCGACATCCTCGACGACTCGGTCTCCGAGGTGAACATCACCTGCCCGGGGCTACTGGTGGAAGTGAGCTACGCCCTCAAGCGGAACCTCGCGGACGAGGTGATCGACCTGATCGGCGGGTGATCCGAAGCGGCTTTTAGATTCCGACGGTTCCGTCGACAGCGGCTTCAACGTCCACCTGCCAGCAGGACTTGGCTGGGATGTCGGCGTAGGTGGTGCAGCCGGTCTGGTACCAGCAGTTGTCGGAGCGCTCGGCCCGCGTGATCTCGAAGACCACTCCGTGGGGCCAGGTTCCGATCTGCGACGCGGACATGTCGATGGCCGGCGTGCAGCTGTTCACCACCGATTCGACGGTCCAGGAGCGCTTGATGGTGTCGAGGGTTCCGTCGGCCTTGAGCGGCCTCACGCCGACGGTGAGCCGGAGCTTCGAGTACCCGTAGGTGTCCGCCGACTGACCGATGCGCCGGTAGTAGCAGTAGGACTGGCCCGTCGGAGGCTTGACCTGCGGCCGCACCTTGAAGCGAACCTTCCGCACGGAATCCGAATCGAGGAAGTTCCGCATCTCCGTGACGTCGGTGAAGTAGCCGCTCACGTTGTGGCCGTACTTGTTGGAGGTGTACTGGGATTCCTTCGCGAGGGCCGTGGTCGAGTAGGTGTTGGCGGGGTTCTGCGCCGACCAGTTGCTGGCCGGGGAGAACCACCAGCCGCCGGACATGGTGATGGTCCCTTTCCGTAAGCCGTAGCCGGTCCCCGTGGTCTGGCAGTTCGACTCCGGGGGGATGGTCTGGCCCGCGTAGAGATCGGCCCAGTTGTTATCGCTCGGGATGGTGGTGGAGTACGAACCGCCGGTGCCCCCACCGGTGTTCCCACCGCAGCCGGAGGCCGTCGGGTTCTGCGTGCAGAGTGAGTTGCTGCTTCTGGAGCTGCTCTTCTTCGTTGCCGAATCACACCCGGTGACGACCGCGAGGGACGCTAGCATCAGGAGTAGAAAAATATTTTTCATAGTATGACCTCTCCTTGGACTATTCGGATGTTACGGGAAAAACTTGATTAAAGATTCTACAGCAGGAGGTAAGGGATTGATTTCCCGAGGAGAATATTTAAACCGGACGCGAGCTCCCAACCACCCGACTCGGGTACTCGGTTTTTGAAAGGGTTTAATAGATTTCCACCCTTGAGCTCGAGACTCCCGGTTGATAAAATGGAAGGCTATGAGAAGAAAAGAATTCATCCAGCTCGCTCACCCCATGGCCGAGAAGCTCTTCCGGATCGCCTACAACCTGATCCCCGACGACCTCCAGGCCGAGCAGCTCGTGGTGGACGGGTTCAACGCCTACCTCCTGAAGGAGAAGAAGAACATCCTCCGGCGGACCGTGGACTTCGACAACAAGAAGGAGACCGCGGCCCTGCGCCGGTTCTTCTTCAAGGGCATCCTGAAGTACGTCGGCGACATCGGCATCCGGCGCTCGGCCCAGCTCATCGAGCAGCTGAAGCTCACCATCCCCACCGAGTACCGGCCCTTCTACTCGCTGGACCCGCGGGTGCGCCTGGTGATGTGCCTGCGCTTCGACGCCAAGCTCTCCGTGGAGGAGATCGAAGAGGTGCTCCAGCTCCCGCGCTACGCCGTGATCGAGAAGATCCACAACGGCCGCTTCCTCCTCATGAACGACCTGAACAAGGGAGTGCCGGCGTGATCGAGAAGACCCCCGTCAACGAATTCATCAGCTACCAGAAGAAGATCACCGCCTACCTCGACGGCACCATGGCCGAGGACGACGTGGCCGACTTCGAGGCCTTCGTGAAGAAGAACCCGGAGTTCGAGAAGCAGATCCGCTCGAAGCTCGACGAGTACCAGCTCCTCGCGAACCTCATCCCGTCGGTGGTCCCGTCGAAGGAATCCCTCGACTCGCTCCAGAGCGAGATGAAGGCGTCGATCTACAACCTCCTGAAGGAGGAGAACCACAGCGTCTGGGACGACGTGAAGCACAAGTGGGACGAGTGGTTCAGCCGTTGAGCTGGAGGCTGAAGAAGATCGAGAATTCTCCCGTGTCCTTCCAGAGAGCTTCCGGCGGGTTGTGGAGCGTGTCCATGTCCTTCAGGACGTCGACGAAGAAGTCCTGGAGCTTCTCCATGTTCGACCAGCGGATCATCTTGATGCTCTTGATGTTCCCCTTCTCGTCGTAGGTGAGCCGGCCCGTCATGAGCTGCTTGGTGGAGGTCATGGGGAACTCGAGGTGCGGATTCTCCAGCTGGAACTTGTCCAGCCGCTTGTAGAAGGAGTTCACGTAGTTGATCGCCGTCCGTCGCTGGAAGCCGTAGAAC
>SXUH01000063.1 GCA_005791855.1 Bdellovibrionales bacterium | reverse complement strand
CGGACGTGATGAACGTCACCTGCGGAGCCGACGCGGCCAATCCCGCGGTCCAGGAAGAGTCCCCGGCCGAGGTGCAGAACTACGAAGTGGTGGCCGTGGTCAAGGACCGGGCGGGGAAGCGCTCTCTAGTGAAGGACCCGAGGAACTACCTCATCATCTCGAGTGACCTCGCGACCATCTTCCGGAACTTCGGGAAAGATGATCTGATCTTCTTCAACCTCTCGGATGACCGGCTCCAGCTCTCCGACGTAAATTGTATTTAATCACTTCTGGATCTGCGCCTTCATCAGGCGCTCGACCTCGAAGCGGCTGTCGGTGCGGAACCAGTCGTTGCCCGCGCCCCGGCCCACGGCCTTGAAGAGGTCGGTGGAGATCTTCCCGTCCTTCATCACGGCCTCGTCCACGTGGACGAGCTTCACCTCTCCGGTGATGAGGGAGCCCGAGCCCGGGGTCTTCCCGTAGCAGAGCATGTCCCTGAACTCGCACTCGAAGTGCACCGGGGACTCCTTCAGGCGCTTGGCCCCGACGAGCTGCGAGTCCACGGGGGTGAGGCCCGCGAAGGAGAACTCGTCTTCTCCGTAGGGGAGCTCGCTCGAGGCGAGGTTAACCCTGGCGTAGTTGTGTTCGGTGCAGAAGTTCAGCACGAACTCCTTCTCCCGCAGGATGTTCTTCACCGTGTCCTTGAACTCCCCGGTGGAGGTCCGGATGAGGGGACAGAAGGCGACGATCATCGGCGCCGCGGAGACGGCGGTGAAGAAGGAGAAGGGGGCGAGGTTATTCGACCCGTCGATGTTCCGGGTGGAGACGACGGCGATGGGTCTGGGGATGATGGAGCCGATGAGGAACTTATAGTTCTCGGCAAAGGGGCCGGTAGTTTGGTATGTTTTCATGAACCTAGTTTATAAGAGAAGTTTTAATGTTTAAAACTCTATTTTTTACCACGCTCCTGGGCCTGAGCGCTTCCCTGGGCGCGGCCGTCGACCTGCGGTACTTCACCGGGTCGACCCTCCTCTTGGAAGACGGCGCGACCTCCATCCTCTTCGATCCGGCCTTCACCAGACCCGGGATCCTCCATTGGCTGAACCTCTCGGACTTCCGATCCGACGAGCTCCTCGTGGCCCGAGTCCTGAAGGAGAACAAGATCGACCGCCTCGACGCGGTCTTCGCGAGCCATTCGCACTTCGACCACGTCATCGACGCGCCTCTGGTGAGCCGGCTGGCGAAGGCGACCTTCTACACGGACCCGAGCTCGGAGATCATCGCGAAGGCGCACGGAGATCCGAAGATCGTGACCAGGCCCGTGCGGGACGGAGAGCCCGTCACCCTCGGCGCGTTCCGGGTCACCCCCCTCCTGCGGGAGCATTCGAAGATCCTCCACGTCTACCCCTTCCTCCCGGGCCCCGTGCCGGAGGACTTCGACTTCGGCTTCTACGACTACAAGGTGGGACAGACCTGGTTCTACCTGATCGAGCATCCCCTCGGGACCATCCTCCTCGACCAGGCCGCGGAGATGAACCTCGAGAAGCTCGGCGGGCGAGTGGGCGAGGTCCACGTCCTCATCCAGGGGATCTCGAACCGGAAGGGCGACGAGAGCGTGCTGGACGGGTACGCCAAGCACCTGAAGCCCCGGATCTACGTCCCGAACCACTTCGATAACTTCTTCTTCGCCTTCGATCCCAAGACCGAGACGCGGCTGCCGTTCCTGGGGATGGAGGAGCTCCTTCGGAAGCTCCGGGGAGCCTACCCGAAGCTCGAGGTGGTGGTCCCGAGGTACGGGGAGAGGATCCGACTCTTAAAATAAAAAAAGGGCCCGGAGGCCCTTGTCTTAGAAAGCGAAGGAGAGTTTTCCGCTGACCCGTTTCACGTCCGCGGTCCGGCTGGCCTCGACCCCGAGGCGGAGGAAGAGGAGGTCGACGGTCGAGCCGAGGGCGAAGAAGCCGCCGGTGGAGGAGACCGATTCCTTCTGACTGGTGCTGAAGGTGAAGATGGTTCCGCCGGTGGTGTCGAGGGTGACGTCCGACTCGCTCTTCGCGGACCCGAGCTTCACGTAGGGAGTGAAGATCCAGAAGTTCTTACTCGCGCCGACCCAGAGGACCCGCGTCTTCGATTCGATGGAGACGTCGGAGTTCGCGTCCGAGCCGATGGTCTGCGTGAAGCCGATCTCGGAGTAGGAGACGTTCACGCCCACGGCGAGGTCGAGCGGGAGGCCGAAGAAGGCGCCGGCGTTCCACCCGAGGCCCAGGGACCGCGACTCGACCTCGACGTCGCTGATGTCCCGGCCCGGGAGCACGGAGACCTCCGCGAAGAGGTCGAAGGGGAAGTGGGCCCGGGCCATGAGGCCCGCGTGGTAGATGTTCTCGAAGTCGCTGCCGTCTTCGCCGGCGGCGTCGATGAGGTCCTTGAGCTTCGGAGAACCGGTGCGGCCCCCGACCAGGCCCACTTCCACGCCCCAGACGCCGTCGGTCTCCGGAGCGGAGACCGTCGTGTGGGAGAAGTTCATGGCGAACTCGTTGCTCACGTCTTCGAGTTGCTTCTTGGTGACGTTCTGGAACTCCGGAGGCGCCGCCAGGGCCCCGACGGAGGCGAGGGCGAGGACGGTGAGGCACAGCTTCTTCATAGACATCCTTGGTAGAGTGAATTTCCTCTATTCTGATACGGAATCTAAAAAGGTGTTAACAAAAAGTGATTCCGTCGGGCTTAGTGCTCCATCCAGCTCTTCCAGTACTCCTTGTTCTCCAGCCGCTCGAACTCGGGAGTCATCTCCAGGGAGTTCCGGGCGTCGATCATCACAGCGAACTCGTCGGTGAATTCGTTCTCGTTGGCCTTGAGGAACGCCTTCGGGTGCGGGCCGTGGTTGATCCCCTGGGGGTGGAAGGTGACGGCGCCGGCGTCGATGTTGTCCCGGGAGAAGAAGTTTCCCTGGTGGTAGAAGAGCACCTCGTCGTAGTCGATGTTCGAGTGGTAGAAGGGGACCTTGAGTACCTGCTCGCTCGTGTGCTCGAGGGGCCTGGCCACGAAGGAGCAGACGACGAAGTTGTGGCACACGAAGGTGGTGTGGCCCGAGGGCGGGATGTGGTAGCGGTGGGAGTTGATCGGACAGTAGTCGTAGATCGAGAGCTTCCACGGGTAGAGGGAGCCCTTCCAGCCGACGGCGTCCAGCGGGTTGTACGGGTAGGTCACGCGGGTGAGCTTCCCGCGGTGTTTGACGTCGATGGGGTACTCCGCGGATTCCTGCTCGCTGCCCACGGCGGCCTCGGGGATGAACTTCGCGGTCTGGTCGTAGAGCGCGTTGGGGCCCAGGATCCCGCGGGACGGTTCCTCGAACTCCGAGGTCGACTCCACCTTGAGGATCCGGCAGGGCTTGGTCAGGTAGGTCTTGTAGGTCGTCCCCCGGGGGATGATGACGTAGTCCCCCGTGCAGAACGGGATGTGGCCGTAGGTGGTTTCGATCCGGCCCTCTCCCTGGTGGATGAAGAACAGCTCGTCGAAGTCGGCGTTCCGGTAGAAGCTCTCGTAGGGCCTGTCCCGGCTCCCGAGGTAGATGTGGACGTCGTTGTTGTAGAGGATCTTCACGAACCTGTTCTGCAGGGCCTTCTCTCCGAAGAGCGGCGGGAGGTTGCGGGGCTTGAGGTCCCCGACGATGTGGGTCCAGCCCGTGGGCTTGTTCTCGTGGTAGAGGTGGGAGACGCGGCCGAAGAAGCCCTTCCGGCCGTGCTCTTCCTCGTAGGTCCCCTCGGGGATCTTCACGTGTGCCTGCTTGGTGTGGACGCCGCTTGCTTTGAAGTTTTCCATAGAAATCCTTACGGGGCTCCGGTCTGGGGAGCTCCAACGATGTTTTTTAGAGTTCCGATCCGCTCGATGGAGAGCTCGAGGAGGTCCCCCGGCTTGAT
>SXUH01000062.1 GCA_005791855.1 Bdellovibrionales bacterium | reverse complement strand
GGATGTGCTGCTCACGGGTGGAGAGGATCAGGGCCTTGCACTCCCGGCCCTTGAGGTCCACGGTCTTCCCAACGTAGCGGCCCGCGGTGGAGCGGATGGAGATCTTGTCCTGGTCGTTGTAGCGGATCCCGAAGATCCCAAGGCCCGGGCCTCCGAAGTTCGGTCCGATGGCCAGGTGCTGGCCCTCGGCGACCACCATGTCCGCTCCCTGGTTCCTCGAGCCGAACTTGGCCGGGGCCTTGAGGCCGCTCGGGCCCAGGAGCATGGGGTCGACGATGGCGATGGACTTGATGTTGTGGTTGGAGCAGAGGTCGACGATCTCGTCGACGGACTCGATGCAGCCCAGGTTGTTCACCTGCGGGAAGGCCACCGCCGCGACCTGCGGCGTGGTGTTCATGAGACGCTTCAGGGCCTCGACGTCGAGCTTGCCGGTCTGGGCGCTCACCGGAGTGGTGACGATCTTCATCCCGGTTTCTCTGGCGTGGGTCTCGAGGACCTCCAGGTCCCCCGGGTAGATGGTGCTCGCCACGATGATGGTGGTGGAATTCTTCACTAAGCGGAGGGCGCAGTTCATGGCTTCGTACAGACAGGTCGACCGGTCGTAGAGGGAGGCGTTGATCGCCTCGAAGCCCGTGAGCTGGCTCAGGAGAGACTGGTAGATCCACAGAGTCTGCAGCGTTCCCTGAGAGCGCTCCGGCTGGTACGGAGTGTAGGCGGTGGTGAGGCCCCGGATGCCGCAAACTGGCGCGACCACTTCGGTGACCTTGTACTGAGGAAGCCCGTCGCCTAGGAAAGAGAGCTTGGGTTTATTTTTCTTCGCCAGATCGTTGACGTGCACCAGGAGTTCTTCGTACTCCATGTGCTTTGCCATGGGAACCGCGGTCATCTTCACGTCCTGGGAGATGTGCGCGTAGAGGTCGTCGAGGGTCTCAAGGCCCAGGTCACTGAGCATGAGTTTGATGTCCTTGTCATCGGCGCCGATGTAGAACGGCTTGAGTTCACGGGGGAGCTTTTCGGGGTGGTAATTGAGGGGAGCGAGTGAACTCTTCATATGACTTCCTTCGAGTGAAAACTTAATGTTTTGAGCAGTCTTATGTTAGGCCCAAGGAAAGCGTTTGTTAAGCCATAAGAGTGAGAAAATGCGACCAGTCATTTTTTTGTGAGCTTTTACTTTTTATCTTTATCCGAATGCTTTAGACTGGCGCTTTATGGCAATCAAATTGATACGAGATGGAGTGACCCAGGTCGCAGCGGAGCCGATCCTCGAACCGGTGGCGCACCTGGATCTCGTCTTCGAATGGATCGACGGGCAATACTGGCTCCACTCGGATATCCCCAGGGAACGCCCCATCGGGATTGAAATCGATCGGGAATTACGGCGGCACGAGGAGTTCTTCAAAAGGTCTTCTCTGCAGAAAGAACTCCTCGCCAAGGCCATCGGAGTGAAGGGGCCCGCAAGGCCCACGGTCCTGGACCTCACCGCGGGTCTCCTCGGAGACTCTCTTTTACTCTTAAGCTTCGGCTGCGCGGTCCGGGCCTGTGAGAGAAATCCCGTCGTCGCCTTCCTGATCCAGAGTGCCCTGGCCCGGGCCCAGCATCCGAAGATTAAAAATTTCGAGTTCACCTTCGGCGACGGGGAGACCAACCTTGAGAGTCTTAATAATATAGACGTGATCTACTTTGACCCGATGTTTGAAGATGCCAATTCGAAGACGGCCCCCCGAAAAGAGATGCGGATATTCCGAAATGTGGTCGGACCTGATCAAGACGCCCAGGAGATCTTCCGGAAAGCTCGGAAGCTCGGCCCCAAGAGATTGGTGGTCAAGAGGCCCCGCCATTCGGTGGATCTCGGAGAAGAGCCGGCGCTTCAATTTATTGGGAAGTCGACTCGATATGATGTGTATTTTTCAAAGCAAATCCATTAGAGTTGGAGCTCAACTCGGAGAAATTGAATGACTAAGAAATACGATGTGTACGCCATTGGAAACGCCCTCGTGGACATGGAGTACGAAGTCCAGGACAGCTTCTTTAAAACCCAGAAGATCGACAAGGGGCTCATGACCCTGGTGGACGAGGCCCGGCAGAACGACCTCCTCAATGCCCTGGGAACGGCACCGCTCAAGCAGCAATGTGGCGGGTCCGCGGCCAACACCGTGATCGCGGTGGCCCAGTTCGGGGCCAGGTCCTTCTACTCCTGTAAGGTGGCGAAGGACCCCATCGGGAACTTCTACTTCCAGGATCTCCAGGACAACGGAGTCGACTCAAACCTCCAGCACCAGAACAGAGAAAACGGCGTCACCGGGAAGTGCCTGGTGCTCATCACCCCGGACGCCGAGCGGACCATGAACACCTTCCTCGGAATCACCGCCACCATCGGCAAGGCCGAGGTCGACGCCGCGGCGATCAAGGCGTCGAAGTACATGTACATGGAGGGCTACCTCGTGGCCTCTCCGACGGGGAAGGAAGCGGCGATCTTCGCGCGGAAGGTGGCCGAGGCGGCCGGGGTGAAGACGGCGCTCACGTTCTCCGACGTGAACATGGTGAAGTTCTTCAAGGAAGGCATGGCCGAGATGATCGGAAACGGCGTGGACCTCCTCTTCTGTAACGAGTCGGAAGCCATGGCCTACGCCAACACCCAGGACCTCGACGAGGCCCTGGAGGTGATGAAGCTCATCGCGAAGACCTTCGTGGTCACCCGGAGCGAGAAGGGGGCGATCGCCTTCGACGGCACCGAGTACGTCCACATCGAAGCCTTCCCGGTGAAGGCCATCGACACCAACGGCGCCGGGGACATGTACGCGGGGGCCTTCATGTACGCCATCACCCAGGGCCGGAGCTTCGCCGAGGCCGGGAAGCTCGCCTCGCTGGCCGCGAGCAAGGTCGTCTCCCAGTTCGGACCGCGGCTCAAGGTCGCCGACGTCCAAGAGATCAAGAAACAAGTTCTACGATAGAAATCACGAGTGCCGGAGGCAACATGAGCGAATATCTTCTCATCAAGAAAGTGTACGAAACCAAGCCCGTGGATCAGACCATCGTCGTCAAGGGATGGATCAAGTCCCTCCGGCAGTCTAAGAAGTTCAGCTTCCTGGTCCTAAACGACGGGACCACGCAGAGAGACCTCCAGATCATCGTCGATGCGACCCTCCCGAACTACGAGGAAGTCACCAAGCTCACCATGGGTTCTTCGGTGGAAATCGAAGGCCTCATGGTCGCCTCCCAGGGGAAGCAGCCGGTTGAGCTCCAGGCGAAGCGCGTGCACATCTTCTGCGTGAACACGGAAGACTACCCGCTACAGAAGAAGGAGACTTCTCTTGAGTACCTTCGAGAGGTGGCCCACCTGCGGTCCCGGACCAACACTTTCTCGGCGGTCTTCCGGCTGCGCCACGTCCTGGCTCAGGCCACCCACCAGTTCTTCACCAACGAGTCCTTCGCCTACCTCCACACGCCGATCATCACCGCCTCGGACGCCGAGGGCGCCGGCGAGATGTTCCGCATCTCGACCCTGAACCTCGACAAGCTCCCGCGCTCGGAGAAGGGCCAGATCGACTTCTCCAAAGACTACTTCGGCCGGGAGACCTTCCTCTCCGTCTCCGGCCAGCTCGAAGCCGAGACCTTCGCCGTCGGTGGCCTCGGTAGGGTCTACACCTTCGGGCCGACCTTCCGCTCGGAGAACTCGAACACCGCGAGGCACCTCTCCGAGTTCTGGATGGTGGAGCCGGAGGCGTCGTTCTTCACCCTGGAGGACAACGCCAAGCTCGCGAGCAACTACGTCAAGCACCTGATCACGTCCGCCCTCAAAGAGTGCGGCGACGAGCTCGAGTTCCTCGCCAGCCGCTACTCGCCGGAGAACCTGAAGAACCTCGAGCACGTGATGAACTCGCCGTTCGAGATGGTGACCTACACCAAGGCCGTGGAGATCCTCACCGAAGTCTCGAAGACCCACAAGTTCGAGTACCCGGTCTCCTGGGGCATGGACCTCCAGACCGAGCACGAGCGCTTCCTCGCCGAGCAGTACTTTAAGCGGCCAACCATCGTCACCGACTACCCGAAGGAGATCAAGTCCTTCTACATGAAGCAGAGTGAAGACGGCCGGACCGTCCGGGCGATGGACGTCCTCGTTCCGGGCGTGGGCGAGCTCATCGGCGGGTCCCAGCGAGAGGACAACTACGACAAGCTCGTCAAGCGCATGGCCGAGCTCAAGATGGAAACCTCCAACTACTGGTGGTACCTCGACCTCCGCAAGTACGGATCGGTTCCGCACTCGGGGTTCGGCCTGGGCTTCGAGCGTGCGGTGATGTACATCTCCGGGATGTCGAACATCAGAGACGTGATCCCGTTCCCGCGGACTCCGAAGAACGCAGAGTTTTAAGCCACGTCATTTTCCTTCTTGAAGATTTTTTTATTCAAAAATATTCGAGGGAAAATGACGCAAAAATCTCTTTTCTCGAGGGAGTTTAAGTCACTAGAATGAGTGTGCTTCTAAAAATTATCGTCAATATTTTGATACTTTTCCTTCGCGCGTGAGTCAAAATTTTTGTTTGACACTGAAAAGCTCAGTTTGCAGAATGGCTTCATGAAAAAATACATCTTACAAATCCTGGCAGTCATTGCCTTCAGTTCAAACTCTTTTGCCACCCTCACTCGCGAGCCGATCGACGTCGACCCCGTCGACGAGACGACCGACGAAGTCGTGTTCGGTGACAGCGAAGACAATCCGCCGGAAGAAGTCATCACCGCTGCGACCATCGCGGACCCGGCCGTCGTGGCGAAGCTCACTCAGGAATACATGGACCTCGTGAACGCCCACCGGACCTCCATTGGCCGCGGCACTCTGGTCCACGTTGATAACATGCAGGCGACCGCCCTCCAGCACAGCTCCCGCATGGCGATCGGTAAAGTGGCCTTCGGCCACACCGGCTCCGGCTCCCGCTGCCGGGTGATCAAGCGGTCCATGGGAAGCGGTAACCTCTGCGGGGAGATCGTGGCCTGGGGCCAGAAGACTCCGCACCGGGTGTTCCGGGCGTGGCTCAATTCTCCTGGCCACCGGCGGATCATGGAAGGCAAGCGCTACACTCACACGGGAATGGGCTTCGCGAGGAACAAGAAGGGCCGGATCTACTGGACGCAGATCTTCCTCGAAGTCAGGTAGTCCCGTCCGCTAGGGAACTAGTCTTTCCCCGCGCAGGTTTGGACGGAGCCGTAGTTCTGTCTGCAGGCCCGGTAGTTGTTCCCGGCGCCCGCGCAGACGGCGACACTGCCGTAATCGCTTCGGCAGGCCTGGTATCCGGCTTCCGTTCCGCCGGCCGCACAGGTCTGCACACTTCCGTAGTCGCTCCGGCATGGCTTGTAGCTGCTGCCGGCCCTGGTACAGACGGCGACACTTCCGTAGTCACTCCGGCAGGCCTCGAACGCGCTCGAGGATCCGCCTTTCCCGGACGCACAGGTCTGAACGCTGCCGTAGTTCCGCCGACAGTTCTCGTAGCTGTTCCCGGCACCCGCGCAGACTTGCACACTTCCGTAGTCGCTCCGGCAGGCCCGGTAGCCAGCTTCCGTTCCACCGGCCGCGCAGGTCTGGACACTTCCGTAGTCGCTCCGGCAAGGCCTGTAGCTGCTGCCGGCCTTGGTACAGACCGCCACGCTTCCGTAGTCACTCCGGCAGTCCTCGAACGCCTGGCTGTTTGACTGCGCGAAGGAGAGGGAAGTGAGGAGGGCGGTGAGGCAGATGAGGAGGAGCTTCATGGGCGGTCTCTGGGTTTGGGGGTAGGTTCGTCTGATCATCTCACTTCTCGGGGCGGAAGGGGCGAGGGGTGTAACTTTTAGTCAACTGAAGGGGGATGTTGAAAGGATTGGTTCTAGTGCTCGTAGGTCATCACGCTGGGGTCGCGTAGATTCCCAGGTATTCGGCAGAAGAGGGGCTAGATTTTACGGGGATAGCAATGCCCGAATCCCTTAGGAGGGGAATTCAAGATTGCCTAACTTAGTAGAAATTTCGATGATCTGGTTCTGGCAACTGGTGGTTCTTGTGAAGGTGTATTTGGACGTCCCAAAATTCAATTTTGAAATATCTTAGGATAGTGAAATTAGTTTGTTTTCTCTGAAAAATATCGTCTC
>SXUH01000008.1 GCA_005791855.1 Bdellovibrionales bacterium | reverse complement strand
GGAAGAGCGGGCCCACTACCAACTCCGGAAGGCCTGGTAGAGCTTGATCTTCCGTTCCATGGTGTCGAAGGCGAGGTTCAGGTCGTAGGTCAGGAACTTGCTGAGCTTGTAGTAGGCGTCGAAGTTCGCCTGGAAGTCCCGCTCGATGGCCTGGGCGCCCAGCGGATCCCGGAGGCCCTTCCGGTGGCCCTTCCCGAGGTCCGACCCCACGGAGTAGGCGAAGTCCATCTGCTCGTCCTTGCTCAGGAACTTCTTCACCTTCACGGCGAAGCTCGGGATCTGCCGGCCCCAGTACTCGCGGTTGTTGTGCGTGCAGTACCCGAGGCGCTTCTCCATGCCGTCGGCGAAGACCTTGCTCGCCTCGATCATGCGCACACCGTGGTGCTCGAACGGGGAGTAGAAGAACCGCGTGTTCTTCTCGGCGTAGACCTCCTTGAGGTCGATCAGGATGGCGTCCTGGTAGGAGTCTTCGTTCTTCGGCACGAGCGCGTAGATGTAGTGCTTCTTCCCCAGGCTCCCCGGCGTGTGGCCAACCTCGGAGACCCTGAACTCGTTCAGGAGCTGGGCCTCGTTCCGCGACTCGAGGTACTTGGTGAGGAGGAGCTTCGCGGTTTCGTTCTGCGGGGGGATGGCGAAGTCCCGGAGCTTCTTGGCCCACTTCTTGTTCGCCTTAAGGTACTCCTTGGTGTTCACCTGCCACTTCTCGGGCTCCACGCTCCGGAGGAGCTTCAGCGTCTTGGCGGGGATCTCCGGGTTGGTGAAGTGCACGTAGTAGGCGTCGATGAAGTGGGTGACCACCTTCTGGTCCAGGAACCCGTCGGTCTCCTCCCGCCGGAGGGAGAGGGAGCTCAGGAAGCGGATGATGTCCCAGGCGTAGGGGCCCATCCGGGAGCGGTCGAAGTCCATCATCGCCGAGCCGTTAAAGGTCCGGACGTAGTTGTCCAGGTGCGGGTTCCCGTGGACGAAGGTGGCGGGGATCTTCGAGAGGTCGAGGTACCGGGCCATCTTCGCCTGCATGAGGGGGCAGGCCATCCGGAACATGAGGTAGCGGGCCTCGCGCCGGGGGAGGGGCCGAATACTTAAGCGTTTTTGAAAGACATGCGACCGGCGGAGATATTCTTCCATACATTGACTATGCGGGGGAAACGGGGGGTGGTCAATATGAGATTTCACTTCTGCCCGGTTCTGGGCTACCATGGGGGATGCTCGAAAGATTCCGTCCCCACTACCTGAAGCTCGGCCCGCGACGGTTCGTCGTCGGGACCGTGATCACCCTCCTCGTCCTGGACGTGCTCAACTGCTACTACCTGAAGCTCTACTTCATGGCCAAGCGGCTCGGGTCGCAGATCGTCCACTCCTCGATCTCTCTGAGCGAGCTCCAGGTCCACGACTTCTCCCGGGACACGGTGACGGAGATGTCGTCGTTCATCAACAACTCCTTCGACTTCCTCCTGGTCCTCGTCGTCGCGAACAACCTCTTCTTCTACCTCTTCTACCTGAAGCAGCGCCTCTGGGCCCAGGGGTACGTCCTCTTCTACACGCTCACGGCGGCCCTCTTCTCCCTGACCTTCGTCGTCGACCCGGCGGGCCTCGGGGCGGGCTGGCTCGTCTTCAACGTCCTCACGATCTTCGTCTACGCCTACCTCTACGTCGGGGTGAAGGTCCTCCGGCCCGAGACTACCCTTGAAGGTGGAAGGAAGGGACGATGAAGTTCCCGCGGTCCGAGTTCCCCCACTCCGGGATCTCCCGCAGGCCGTTCATCAGCATGCGCTGGCCCACCACCGACAAAACGAAGGAGTCGAAGGCCTGGGAGTTCTTGATGATCGTCTCGAGGTCGTTCTCGTAGATGAAGATCTCCATGTGGCGCTCGACGTTCAGGACGATCTGCTCCCGGGCGGCGCTCGCGAGGTCGAGGTCCGAGAGCTGGAGCAGGAGGGACTTGCTCACCACCTTCGCGCGGTAGAGCTCGATGAGGCAGAGCTGGATGTTCGACTCGTACATGGTGAGGTTCGCCGGCAGGTGCCGGAGGAGGTAGTTGAGCCGCGCCAGGAGCATCACCGAGACGTTCCCGAAGGACTCGTAGGAGATCTTGAAGACCTCGAGGAGCTGGTCGTAGTAGTTCTTCCACACCCAGAAGTCGATGGGCCGGTGCCAGTACGGGACGAAGCCCTTCCGGAGCTTCCGCTTGAAGGACCGGGAGAGCATGTGCTCGTCGGTGTTCTTCTTCAGGAGGTTCTTCGAGTAGTCCACCTCGAGGGACTTCTCCCGCTCCTGCTCGTACCTCTTCGGGTTGGCCTTGTAGAACTCGGCGTCCTCCTCGAGGAGCTTGGCCATCTCCTGCCGGACGGCCACGACGGAGGGTCGGGGGCACTCCTTCGCTCCCCGGCAGGTCGGCAGGCAGGAGTCTTCGCACGGGGCCCGGCTCAGGGGAAAGTCCACCACCAGCTGGGTGAGGCCGTAGGCCTGGACCCAGGCCGTGATGATCTCGTCCCGGTCGCGGATCTCCTCGTCCTTCACCTGGTGCAGGGACTTCAGGAACCAGCGCTGCTCGTCCGGGAAGTACTCGAGGAGGGAGAAGAAGAAGTTCTCCTTGCGGCCCCCGCCTAAGCTCATCCCGGCAACGTTCCGTACGGTCACGGCTCCTCCTTAGAGTGGCGACTCCACGACGAACGGGAGCACCGTCATCCCGTGGGCCTTGACCTTGCTCTCGATGAGCTTCTTGTCGAGGTTCTTGCTGATGAGGATGAAGCAGCCGCCGCCGCCCGCGCCGCACATCTTGAGGCCGATGACGTTCCCGTCCTTCTTGAGCTCGGTCATGAAGTCCCGGATCTTCGGCGTGGTGATCCCGGGGAAGAGCTTCTCGCG
>SXUH01000007.1 GCA_005791855.1 Bdellovibrionales bacterium | reverse complement strand
TCGCGGTGGTGAAGGTCGTCTCCCTGAGGTCGTTCCGGGCCGCTTCGAAGGTGCTCTTCGCCTCCTCCATCTTCGCCGAGACCTCGCGCTTCAGGTCTTCGAACTCGTCGGCCTGCCAGAGGTTGTCTTCGACCTCGTCCTTGATCTGCGCCTCGATGACCTTCACGTCCGATTCGTTCGGGAAGTACGAATCGAGCTGCAGCTCCGGCGTGCCGTCGAGCTTCGGGTTGAGCGTGTAGAGGTTGGACTCGGGTTCGCTCTTGGGAGCCGCGTCCACCGACGGGTAGTCGAGGTCGGCGGTCTGCGGGAACTTCGTCGGACTCTCCGGCCGGGACGACATGGCGGAAGCCTCTTCGTCGCCGCCGATGACCGGCGGGAGGTCGATCCAGTTGTCGTGTTTGGCGTTGTTGTCGATGATCCCCGGGACGCTCATGCCCCAGTCGTTCATCTCCTTCAGGAGAGGGTTATCGATCTGCGGGAAGGACCCGTCCAGGGGTTCCGCGGCACCGGAGAAGGTCTGTTCGGTGGAGTGGCTCACCTCCCACTGGTCCTCCGGGTTGCTCCTCGGGGTCGCCGCGGGCGCGGCGGGCTTGGCCTCCGGGTACGCGAGGTCGTCGTCGGCGAAGGTCTCGATGAGGTGCTTGCAGATGGCGATGAACTTGTTCGAGTCGAAGGGCTTGACGATCTTGTCCGAGGCCCCGCACTTCTCCATCGCGGCGTCGTCGACGGAGTCGAAGGTCCCGAGGAGGAGGAGGACCTTCGAGGTCGGAGAGAGCGACTTGATCTTCGCCGTGAGGTCGTAGCCCGTGTACTTCTCGGAGAGGTTGAAGTCGAGGAAGACGAGCTTCGGCTGGAGGGCCGGGAGCTGGCGGAACATGTCTTCTTCGGTGGAGCAATCGGTGATGTCGTAGGGTTGGTTGGCGAGCGTAATCTTGATAACTTTCTGGATGGTGAGACTGTCGTCCGCCAAAAGTACTTTATGGTTCATTCCTGATCACTCCTAAAAAGGCCATAAATAATTATAGATGGCGGCCGGTGTTTCTGGGAATGAAAAAAAGCTTAAAACTCGAGAATCATTGCAGTTTGGTTATCCATGTTGCCTCGAGCGTTGGATAGTTTTAGTAGGCTATTGATCCGCTCGTTCGCGTCCGGCGCGGACTTGTTTAGGGCGTAGAGGAGTTCGTCCTCGTTGATCTGCGCGAAGATCCCGTCGGTGAGGAGGAGGATCTTGTCGCCCTCCGCGAGGCGCACCTCCCGCATCTGGGGCCCGAGCTCCGGGTACATGCCGAGGGCGTTCATCGGGGCCGTCCGGAACTTCAGGTCGTGGTTGTCCTTCGAGAGGTTCGCGAAGGTGTCTTCGGAGATGACCTTCGTGAGCTTCCCGTGGCGGAAGTGGTAGGCCGCGCAGCTGCCCACGCCGATGAGGATGAGGAGGCTCTCGGACCTCACCGCGACGACCACGCTCGCGCCGGCGCGCTGGTTGATTGGCCTCTCGGCGTTTTGCTTCAGGAGGCTCTGGTGCGCGCTCATCATCGAGTTCAGGATCGCGTTCCCCTCGAGGAGGTTCCGCGGATTGTAGTAGAGCGGCATGGTGGCGTTGGGGTCGTCGGAGATCTGCGTGTAGAACGTCTTGATGTCGGCCTTGAGCTTCTCCACCGCCCGGTCGCCGACGCCGGAGCCGCCGAAGCCGTCGAGGACCATGTAGAGGTCGTTGTCGAAGTCGAACTCGTAGCCGTCTTCGTTGATCTGAAGGTACGGGCCCTGGTGGGTCTGTGCCGCATAAGCTTTTAGTCGCATACTACTCCAAATAGTCTTTAAGTTTCTCGGAGGCCTTCTTATAGTACTCGCTGTCCGTCGGGGAGATCTGCTGGACTTCCTGGAACTTCTCCTTGGCGTCGCCGAAGAGGCTCAGGGACTCGG
Source organism: Bdellovibrionales bacterium (assembly GCA_005791855.1). Lineage (GTDB taxonomy): Bacteria > Bdellovibrionota > Bacteriovoracia > Bacteriovoracales > Bacteriovoracaceae > Peredibacter. The sequence continues at coordinate 9,603 of SXUH01000007.1, read as the reverse complement.
AGATGATGGCCTCCCGGTAGATCCGCTTCGACCGGCCCTCGAGCTGGGACTTGATGTCGTCGACCTCGTTGAGGGCCTCGGCGTTCGTCGGCACGACCTTCAGGATCTCGAGGTAGGCATCGTAGGCGTTCTTCAGGTCCGCGCCCTCCTTGAACGAGCGGGCCTTCCCGAGGAGCGGCCCGAGGTCCGAGGCGAGCTGGTTCCTGGCGTCGCTCAGCATGTCGCTGGCTTCCTTCACCAGATCCTCGTCGGTGCCTTTCCGGCGGAGGAACTCCTCGAGCTTCAGGATGCTCCGGTACCACTCCTTCTTCAGGTAGAAGGTCTTCCCCGGGGCGAGGGCGTCCACCATGGCCTTCCGGGCGGCGTCCTTCCGCGCCTTCTCGAGCGCGATCCGCGTCTGCTCCTGTTGCCAGGCATCGAGCTCCATCTTGAGCTGCGTGACTTCGATGTTCTCCGGATCCTTCTCCGTGATCTGGTTGAAGAAGGCTTCGGCGACCTGCACCTGCCGTTCCTTCACGGCTTCGCGGGCCTTCACCAGGAGCTCCTCGACCTGCTTCTTCATCTTGATCCGGGCTTCCTCGTTCCGGCGCTCGGCTTCGAGCTCCTCGAGGCGCTTGAGGCCGACCTTGGTCTGCTCGAGGTAGGTCTGCGCCTTCTTGTAGTCCGGGTCGATCTCCACGACGATCTGGAACTCCCGGAGGGCTTCGTAGTACTTGTTCTGTTCGAAGAAGCTCACCCCGAGCTCGTAGGCCACGTTCCGGCGGTTCTCCAGCTCCTTCGAGAGCTGGTTCTTCACCTTCGCCGTCGGCTTGGCGTCGGAGGTCTTGGCCTTCTCCGTCTTCGTGGTCACGGGGGCTTCCTGCTCCTCCGGAGAGAAGAGCACCCAGAGCATCACCACGGCGGTGAGGGCGTAGATCGCCTTCTTCCGCTTGACCGGATCCTTCCAGACGCGCTTGAGGATGCTCTTCTCCTGCGGCTCGCCGCCGGCGAATTCCCCGTCGGCGTCGTCGACGGAGACGACCTCTTCCTCGACCTCCTCCCGCTCGATGACCTGGCCCCGCTCCACCGGCATGAGCCGCTCGGCTTCGGCGTCCAGGAGGTCCGACTGGACCTGGAGCGTGAAGCTCGTGGAGCCGATGACGAACTCGTCGCCGCGGGTGATCTCCGAGCGGTTGATCCGCTCGCCGTTGAGGATCGTCCCGTTCGAGGAGTTGAGGTCCTCGAGGGTGACGCTCGCGTTCTTCTTCCGGAGGACCGCGTGGACGGAGGAGACCTCGGGGTCGTTGAGGATGATCTGGCACTTGTTGACGTCCCGGCCGATGTAGACCTCTTCCTGGTCGATCTTGAAGCGGTCGTAGGGCGCGTGGGTGCCGAAGATGATGAGGTGGTAGTTGACGAACTCCTTGAGGAACCGGGTCGGCGTCCCGCCGTCGTCGTCGCCGGAGGTGGCCGCGAGGGCACCCACGGAGGTCTTGTCCTCCTCGAAGGTCGCGCCGCCGAGGTCCTCGAGGGCGAAGCTCTCCTTCGGCGTTTCGTCCGCGGCGCCGAAGTCGCCGGCGTCCCCGGAGTGCTGGTAGCTGAGGTCGATCTTCGTTTCCTTTGAGTCGTCGTCGAGCTGGAGGTCGCCGAAGGTGTCCAGCGGCGCCTCCGCGTCTCCCCCGGCGGGCTCGTCGAGCGGCGCCGGTTCCTCTACCCCGAGCTGCGGCTCGGGCTCGGGTTCGAACTCCGCGGGTTCCGGCTCCACGGGCTTCCGGACCGGCGCCACGGGCGTGGGCTCCGGCGCGGCGGGCGTCTGCGGCTCGGGGACGACGGCGGCCGGGGTCTTTTCCTTGAGCTTCCACGCGTGGATCTCGCTGACGATGAACGAGTACGGACCGCACTTGATCTCGTCCCCGGAGACGATCTTGTTCCGGGGCCCGACGTTTCCGTTGACCTGGACGACGCCGAGGTTCGTGAGCTTCTCGCAGAACCAGCTCGCCTCCTCGTACTTCAGGACGAAGTGGTGCCGGGAGATCAGCGGATCATCCACCTGGACGTGGCAGTCTTCCGACCGGCCCACGAAAATTTCGTACCGCTCACTGGAGTCAGACGTGTCTACGCTGACTTCATTGACCGGGACGTTGTTTCTTAAGACAACTAGTTTCACCTGTCTCCAATCCTAATTTGCCCTCGAGATCCGTGATCTGGGTTTCCGCGTTCTTGTACCTCGGATCGTCGGGGACGCTATACAGTAGTCTGATGATCGAACAGTAGGACACGATGGCGCTCTTGAACTTCAACGACTCCTCGTCCCGCTGGGCCTTGGCCGTGAAGCCCTCGATCGAGCGGTCGAGGTCCTCCTTGGTCTTCCTTAGATAATACTCCGCCTGGGCGTCATCCGGAGAGATAATTAGGGCGAGGTTGAACTCGTGGATCGCCCGGAAGAAGTTCCCCTCCCGGTACTCCCGGAGGCCCCGCTGGTAGATGACGTTGAGCTGTTCCTTGATCTTCTTGTTCTCGTTGGCCTGCCTCTTTTTTATGGCAGTCATGTACTCGTTGTTCACGTCCTGGTACGTGTCCACCCGCTGGGTCCGCCGGCCCGCGCCCTTCTTCCCGGCCGGGCCGTCGTCGAAGAGGAAGACGCCGAGGAGGACGAGGCAGAGGACGAGGAAGGGCACCATCGAGCGCTTGGGCTCCTCGGGCTCGAGGCCCCGGCGGTCCTCCGCGGCCTTGGCCTTGGCCACCTCGACCTTGGCGAACTTGAAGACGGTCTGGCCGATGATGAGCTTGTCCCCTTCGGAGAGGACCTTCTGGGTGAGCTTGTTCTCGTTGACCATGATCCCGTTCTGCGACCCGAGGTCCGTAGCCACCCAGACGCCGTTCACGAAGGTGACCTCCGCGTGCTCCCGGCTCGCCTTCGTGTCCGTGAGGCGGATGTCCGCCTTCTCGGACCGCCCGATGACCACCCGGTTGTTCAGCAGCACGTACGCCTCGCCCTTGTTCGCCCCCGTGAGGCACACGAGCCGGTAGTAGACACCGGCCTCCCTGGGCGACTCGAAATGTTTGAGGACGAGGACGTTCTTTGCCATCAGCTATTTCTCACAAACGTGATGTAGTAGCCCTTCGCGAACCGGTCTCTGCCGATGAGGGCCGCTACGTTGATCTCTATTTCCTTCCCGCCGATCTCGTAGGTCTCCTTCTGGTTCGAGCCGTCGTTGTTGGCCGACTGGTCGCAGAGGTCGATGATCGTCGCCGCCAGCCCCTGGTCCCGGGCCGTGTCCAGGATGCTCTGGCCCGCGGAGGCGCTCTCCCGGATCCCCACCAGGTCCTCCGCCTCGAGGTTGAGGTTCTGGATGATCTTCTCGGAGTTCAGGATCATCACGGGCCCCTGGGCTCCGGTCAGGAACTCCTTCAGGGTCCGGATGTACGGCGCGTCGTCCTCGAGCTCCTCGACCTGCCCGGTCTCGGTGTTCTGGAGCTCCTTGATCCGCGTGAGGATGCTGTTGATCGTGTTCCGCAGGGGCTGGAGCTCCCGGAAGAGGCTCTTCGAGTCGAGCTCCTTCTGGCGCCCGCGCAGCACGCGCTCGATCTGGACCCGCATCTCGTTGATCGGCCTCGTCGTCATGTAGTAGAGGATCCCGAAGAAGATGATGGCCACCATCCCCGAGGTGATCAGCGACTCGAGGTACGCCTTGGAGTTGTTCGAGGCCTCCCGGGCCAGGGACGTCGGCGAGAAGTAGATGGTGATGATCGCCACCACCACGTCCCGGCCCAGGTTCTTGTCGTGGGCCTTGATCGCGCGCGCGATCCCGATGGTGTTGTTCCCCAGGTCCTGGATCACCTCCTGGTCCTGGTTCCGTTCGATCCGGTAGAACTTGAGCGCGTCCACGGAGAAGGCGTCGTTGACGATGGTGTTGAGCTCCGAGACGGGCCGGTAAACGCGCCCTTCGACGTCGAAGAGCTTGTAGCTCTTCACCCCCTCGGCCACGTCGCTCTCGAGGAAGCCGGTGTAGACCTGGTCGAGGCTCTTGTCCCGGAGGTAGACGTTGTTGAACCGGTCGACCTCCGTCGCGTACTGCTTCCCGCGGAGGGCGATCTCCTTGAAGAGGAGGATCTTGCTGTCCCGGAGCACCGGGAGGATGGTGAGCGTGATGTTGATGGCGATGAAGACGAAGAGGAGGATCCCCACCAGGGCCGCCCACTCGTACTGCTCGTTGAAGCTGTAGACGACCGGCATGACCTTGTTCTTGAAGAACCAGATGGGCTTGGCGGCGAGGCTCTCGGGAACGGGCTCCGGCTGGTCGAGGTCGTCGTAGGCGTCGTCGTCCCCCTCCCCGGCCTTGAGCACCTTCTTCTTCACCACCACCACCTTCTCCCGCACGTAGACGAGCTGGAGGATCACGTTCGGCAGGGCGATCTTGTCTCCGTCGGTGATGGTCGCGACCTTGATGATCTTCCCGTTGACGATGGTGCCGTTGGAGCTCCCGAGGTCCTCGGTGTAGACCGAGTCCTCGTTCACCGTGATCCGGAGGTGCTTCTTCGAGACGCCGTCGAGCTGGATCTGGTGGTCGCAGGCCGAGGAGCTCCCGATGGTGTTCTCCCCGTCATTCAGGATGAACTCCTTCCCCCGGAGCTTCCCGCCGACCGCGACGAGCTTAAACATGCTGCACCTCCAGGACGTCCCCTTCCTTCAGGTCCGCCGGGACCTTCCCCGCCGGAACCTCGAGGGCCTTCCGGGCCTTGAAGTAGATCCAGGTCTGCCGCCAGGGCTTGAGGCCCCGCACGATCTTCACGATCCGGTTGGCGCCGTCGAGGAAGACGACGTCGATGGGGTAGCGCATGAAGCAGGTGTGGATGGCGTTCCCGGGGACGAGGAGGATGCCCTCGGCTCCCTTCGGTTCGCGGCGGAACATGAGGCCCACGAGACGGGACCACGGCGTGTCCGCGATCAGGATGTCGGCGTAGAGTTCCCTTCCGCTCTTCGAAATTCTAACTTTCATAGTTTCCCCGACATCATCTTCAGCACCATCGGCGCGAAGATCGCCACCAGCACCGCCGGCAGGATGAAGAAGATCATCGGGATCAGGATCTTCGTCGCCGCCGTGGCTCCCTGCTGCTCCGCCCGCGAGGACCGCTTGATCCGCAGTTCGTTGGAGAGCTGCTTCAGGATGGGCCCGATGGACGCGCCCACCGAGTCGGCGGCGATGAGGGTCGCGCAGAAGGAGTTGATCTCGATGATGTTCACCCGCCAGCTGAGCTGCCGCAGGCCCTCGGCCCGGGACGACCCGATCTTCGTTTCCTTGATGAGGGTCTCGAACTCCTCCACCAGCGGACTCGGCGGCGCCTTCTCGATCACGCGCTGGATGGCCGCCATGAAGTCGAGACCGGCCTCCACCGAGAGGGCGAGCATGTCCACGATGAACGGCATGGCCCGGAGGACCTCCGTGCTGCGCTTCTTGATCAGCCCCGAGAGCCAGACGTTGGGGTAGAAGTAGCCGACGACCGCCATCACCGGCGTGATCGTCAGGGGCCAGGTCTCGGACATCACCCACCGGACGGCGAGGAAGGCGAACGGGCCTCCGAGGATCATGAAGATCTTCAGGGCCGCGAACTCCTCCGAGGTCATCTCCTTGGAGAGGCCCGCGTTGGCGAGCTTCTGCCGGTACTTCGTCCGCAGGCCCTGCTTGTTCTTCGTCCCCTGCACGAGCGGGACGAAGTAGCGCTTGTAGAACGGCTTGGTGATCCGGATGAAGGCGTTCTGGTTCTTCCCCTTCGTGTTGTTCTCGGCTTCCTCGAGGGCCTCCTGGGTCTTGAACTTGTCCTGCTCGTCCATGAAGACGCGGACGATGAGGAAGATGGCGATGAAGATGAGGATGAGCGGCGCCGTGAAGAGGAGGAGGTTCTCCTCCTTCGCCTTCACCTGGACCTTCCGCAGGAAGCCCATCTCCGCGCCCTTGGTGAGGCTCAGGGCGCAGGCCTTGTTCGTCTTGGTGAGTTCGAGGGCCGAGAGGCCGTCGCGGTCGAGGAAGATCCGGTTCCGCAGCCAGTGGTTCTTCTCCACGCCGATGGTGATCGACGAGTTGGGGATGAAGGCCCGGTCGTCGGAGAAGGTCACGGCCTCGAGGAAGAGCGTGCACTCGAGCGGCGTCACGAGGGTCGAGATCACTCGCAGCTTCCCGACGCTCCCGTCGGGAGTCTTGTAGAGGTAGATGTTCCCGTCGAGGCTCGCGGCGAGGGCGACGGGCTTGTCCGTGTACTTGATCTTCGTCGCGGCGATGCAGCTCGCGGAGATCTGCGAGAAGTCCTTCGGACACGCGTCCTGCGCCCGAGCGCGGAAGCTCAGCACGAAGAGTGCGATCAAAATAAAAAAACTTTTTACGACCATGTCACTTCTCTATGGATCCTCTTTTTAAGAGATATCCATAAGAGTAACAATAAAAGGGTTAAGCATTGATAACTTCAGGAAAAGGGAAAAATTGTCCCCCTACCCGATCTTATTGCTCTGGCCGCTCTGGACCTGGGTGAGGAGTTTCTTCGCTTCCGGGGAGTTGAAAACGTCGGCGATCTTCGGGATGTAGATCGGCTGGTAGTTGGCTAAGAACTCTTTTTTACACCGTTCCACGCGCCCGAGCTTTTCGTTGAGGGCTTCCTTCTGGATCCCGCGCTTCTTCGTGGCTTCCCGGATCGCCTTCAGCGCCCGGCCGGCGTCGTCCATGAAGCGGTAGAGGAGCATGTCCGTCCCGGCGTTCAGGGCCATCACCGCGGCGTCCTCGATAGTGTACTTGTCCGCTACGGCTTTCATCTCCATGTCGTCGGTGATCACCACCTTCGAGAACTTGGTTTCATTCCGGAGGAACTCGTAGGCCTTCGGGCTGAGGCTCGTCGGGAGCTTGCCGTCGATCGCGTCCACCATGAGGTGGGCCATCATCATGAACTCGACCCGGGACTTCGACGCCTTGATGAACGGGATCATCTCCCGGCTCCGCATCTGCTCGAGGGAGGTCTTCACCACCGGGAGGTCGAAGTGCGAGTCCTTCGTCGTGTCCCCGTGCCCCGGGAAGTGCTTGGCGCAGGAGAGGAGGCCGCTGGTCTGCAGGCCCCGGATCGCGGCGCTGATGTACTTCTCCACGGCCTCGGCGTCGGTGCCGAAGGCCCGGTCACCGATGACCTTGTTCTCCGGGTTGGTGAGGATGTCGCAGCAGGGGGAGAAGCTCAGGTTGATCCCGCAGGCCGCGAGCTCCTTGGCGATGACCTGGTGGACCTCGAAGACGAGCTTCGGGGAATCGTGCTTCGTCAGCTCGAGCATCGCCGGGAACTGGGTGAAGTGTTTCTTGAAGCGCGCCACCCGGCCCCCTTCCTGGTCGACGGAGATGAAGAGCGGGTACTCGTCCCGGTGCTTCTGGATGGAGTTCACGAGCTCGGCGAGCTGGGCCGGGTCTTCGAAGTTGTGGGAGAAGAGGATGACCCCGCCGAGCTTCTCGGTCTTGATGAACTCCACCTCCTCCGGGAGGAGCTGGGTTCCCTTGAGTCCGGAGATGATCAACTGGCCGTAGTTATCCAAATTCAACCTCACTCTTCTTCATCGTTGGCGGACGCTTCCTCGGGCGGGACCAGCGAGATCCCCTGCGCGACCCAGGCCATCTTCACCAGCTCTCCGCGGCGGGAGAAGTAGTAGAGGATGCTCTGGCCATCCACCTCTACAATATATCTGAATAAGTTTTTATTTTCGCTATCAAACTTCACGGAAGCCGCGGCGAAGAGATTATTTCCGACGCCCGTGAACTGTTCCTGGTTGTACGGGTAGGAATCCCAGAGCACGTGGAAGCCGATGGCCTGCCGGGGATTGTCCCGGGCGCGCTGGAGCAGGTAAGTATGATAAAGGCACTCTGGTATTTGGCCGAAGAAGCAGAAGTACTTCCCCTTCGGGAACGGGAAGTCCCGGGTCCCGGTCCACTTCGGCTCCGGGCTGTCCATGGACACGGTCATCGAGCGGGTCTTCTCGCTCAGCTGCATCTTCGACTGGTACATCTTCCCCTCGAGCCAGACGGTGAACTCGGAGGCGAAGGGCCTCACGGTCTTCACCCGGGCCTTCCGCCCCTTGACCGAACCGACCTGGGAGACGGTGATGCTCTTCTCCAGGACCTTGCCCGAGCCGGCCCGGCCCAGGAGCTGGCTGCGGCTCCCGATCGTGGTCCCCGCGAGCTGGTACGCCCGGCGCTGCGCGAAGGTGCCGCCGATGTCGGACAGGGAGTAGGTCCGCTTCCCCTGGGGCAGGTCCCCGTACTCGAGGCTCGAGGCGCAGGCGCAGAGGAGGAGGAGGCAGAGGAGGGCCGGTGCCTTCACTTGACGAAGTTCTCGAAGTCTTTGTTGAAGTCGATCTGCCGGAGGAGGAGGTTGATCTTCTTCCCGAGCTTCTCGTCGAGGTTCGTGGGGAGGTCGACGAACTGGCACCCGACCTTGTAGCTCTTGAGGTTCCGGTCGCTCGAGATGTAGTCGACCACGTAGACGACCTTGGTCTTCGGGATCTGGAACTCCTCGTCCTCGAAGCGCAGGGTGACCTGGTTGAACACCAGGTCCTTGAGGAAGTACCTGCTCTCGAGCTCCCCCACGTGCAGGGCCATCCCGGTGATCGAGAGGTCCTGGATGCGGATCTTCAGCCTCTGGGTCTTCCCGCTCTCGGCCTGGTGGCTCTCGACGAGCTTGAGGAAGTCCTTGAAGAGCCCGGTCTGGCTGGTCTTGGTCTTCAGGTCGATGACCTTCCCGCCGCCGCCTTCGTAGGCCTCGCCGAGGTCGAACTCGGCCCAGACCTTGTAGATCGGGTAGGTCAGGAGCCGGTAGCTCGCCCGCCGCTCGGACTTGTAGAGATCGTTCGTGAAGAGGAGGATGCTGTGCTTCGAGATGGCCCGCTGGAAAACGGTCTCGGAGAAGAACGACATGCCTCGGAAGTCGAAGGTGCTGAGCACGGTCTGCCCCGGCCTGTAGGCCTCTTCGACGGAGTCGAGGACGAGGCCGCTCCGCTCTCGGTCGAACGAGAGGACGTCGAAGGCCTTCTTCTCCTTCGATCCCTTCACCCACGTCGTAATCTTTCCCCGAACTGATGCGATCTGCGCCAACCTACTTTTTTTTTCCTCCGAATCGAGTTTACTAAAAAAAGTATCGGCCATACTAGCTGAGCGTGGTCACCTGGCGGAGAAGCGTGATCGATTCGAGCGCCATCCCGCAGCCGCGGACGACGCAGGTCAGAGGGTCTTCGGCGAGGGACACCGGAAGGCCCGTCTTCTCCTTGATGAGGATGTCGAGGTTCGCGAGGAGCGATCCCCCGCCCGCGAGGATGATCCCGTTGTCGACGATGTCCGCGGCGAGCTCCGGCGGCGTCTTCTCGAGAGAGATCTTGATGGCCTCGACGACCTCCGAGATGGGATCCGCGAGGGCTTCCCGGATCTCGTCCGAGGTCACCTCGATGGTCTTCGGCGCGCCGGCGATGAGGTCGCGGCCCTTCACCTCGTAGGTCGTCACTTCGTCGTCGAACGGGTAGGCGTTCCCGATGGAGATCTTGATCATCTCCGCGGTCCGCTCCCCGATGAGCAGCGAGTACTTCTTCTTGATGTAGGACACGATGGCTTC